>JABXKY010000308.1 GCA_013619005.1 Candidatus Bathyarchaeota archaeon
GGGCCCTGGACAGCGATCATCGCGTAGGTGTCGCTAACATCCTCCAGCTTTACCTTGAAGTCCTTGCTGTTTTTCTTCAGCCACTTAAAGTCCTTTTCCCTACCACTGGCGTTGTATACTACCCAGTATTTTTCGTCGTTGATCTTGTATAGGATAAGGTCGTCCACGATCCCGCCTGAAGGCTTACACATGACGGTATATAGCCCACCGTTCGGCTCAAGCTTGGATATATTGTTTGTGACGACGTAGTTGAGATACCTCTCAACCTCGGGGCCAGTAGCCCACGTTCTGCCCATATGACATGTATCGAAGATGCCGCAAGAGTTCCGCACAGCCGCGTGCTCGGCCTGGATGCCATCGTACCATACTGGCATCGCGTATCCTCCGAAGTCGACAACGTTTCCATGCTCGGAGTGATACTCGTATAGATGAGTTTTCTTTAAATCCAATGGGATAACCGTATGCTAATCCACCAAATAAGGTTTAAAACTATTGTCGAGAGCGTCTAGCTCTTGCACGGTTTGACTGCAACGGCGTCCGTCTCAAAGGCAAGGTCTTTTCCGCATTTCGGGCACTTTCCCTCGAACTTTTTGATGACATCTAACGGAGATTTCAGAAGGTCCCCCACGTAAAGGACCTCGTTACATTCCTTGCAAAGTATTCTCTGTGGCATTAATATCCCTCAGCAACAGTTCTTATCGGGGATTTCCATTAATAAAGTTCTGGTTTTACTCTGAGGGAAAAAGGATTATATGATAAGCGGTATTCCTATTCCCGCTGGAGGAGTAAGATATGTCAAAGACTGGCAGGAGAAAGAGGAACAGCAGGATTGAGATTCCCAAATGGTATCTGCAGGCTGGCGTAGTTTTGTTCTGCATATTCATCCTTGGCGGGGGTTTCTACAATATCCTAGAGAACCCTCCATCGATTATTCCACTCCAGAACGGATACAGCTCCCTTCATCCATACTACACGAGCCAGACCGCAACAGAGGGTTACGTGGTGATGATCACAAACCTGTTCATCTTCATAGGGTTCTGGATGATCTACAAGAGCACTCAGGTAGCCTATGACAGGACAGGGGCCAACAGGTGGCTGATGGCTGGTATCGTTGCGGTGTTCGCGGGACTGGCATCGAATTATGCTTTGATCCAGATCAAGCAGTCGCTTCTATAGGCTCAACGAAACCGTTTAGAGTCCATACATCTTCTTTGTACTGATTAACATTGAAAAAGATAGGTTTCATCGGGATCGGTTTAATGGGCGCTGGGATGTCCAAGAATTTGTTAAAGGCGGGTTACGAGGTAACTGTCTGGAACAGGACGGAGTCAAAGACCAAGCCGGTTGTTGATGCTGGGGCCAAGTTGGCCAAGAGTCCTAAGGAGGTCGCGGAGAAAAGCGACGTCGTGATCAGTATAGTTACAGGTAGCAAGGACGTGGAACAGGTGCTGCTAGGAGATAATGGCGCTATCCACGGTGCAAAGAAGGGGGACATCTTCATCGATATGAGCACCATAAGTCCAATCACCACCAAGGAGGTTGCCGAGGAATTAGCGAAGAAGGGTGTAGAGATGCTTGACGGCCCTGTTAGCGGAGGAGTCATCGGCGCCAACAACGGCACACTGAGCATCATGGTGGGAGGCAAGCCGGAGGTGTACGAGGAATGCAAGCCGATCCTAGAGGCGATGGGCAAGACCATCACCTATATCGGTGGAAACGGCGACGGACAGGTATGCAAGGCTGTGAACCAGATCTTGGTGGGGACTGCCATGCTTGGAGTCGCGGAGGCACTTGTTTTCGCAGCCAAAGCTGGCGTTGACGTAGCGAAGGTACACCAGGCTGTCTCGGGAGGAGCAGCAGGGGGATGGCAACTCACCAATAATGGCGGAAGAGTCCTGAAGGGGGACATGGCCCCAGGGTTCAAGATCAAGGACTACCTCAAGGATCTTGGAATCATCATGGAGACAGCGGATGCAAACAAGATGCCCCTACCCGCCACAAGTCTCGTGCTCCAGATGTACAGACACTGCCAAGCAGAGGGCATGCTCGATAACGGAACTC
>JABXKY010000221.1 GCA_013619005.1 Candidatus Bathyarchaeota archaeon
GAATAGCAGGGTCGAGTCGCCGTGGCTGTGGGCGTCGATCCATCCCGGGCTCGCGTAGAGCCCCTTGGCGTCCACTGTCTTCACGGAGTCACCCTTGACCTCGCCGAGGGCCGCGATCTTGTCGCCCTTTACCCCGATTGATCCCTTGTATGCCTTCTTGCCGCTTCCATCGATGATGTGAGCGTCCTTGATTATGACATCGTATTCTTCAGTCATTTTTAAACACCGAATATAGCTAGAATGACAGTTAGGGAATAAGATATTTGCGAGATATCGTTACCGACTCTTAGACATGAGCTGCGATATTGCGCCCCCCACGACGAGGCCGAAGAAAAGGAAGAGAACGTGACTTAGTGGACTTGGAGGTTCAACGGGGACATTCAACTGAGCTTCCAGCTCATCAACCTTGGTCTGGTAGGACGTGATAAGCGCCTGCTCGATCTCTAAATCTATCTCGAGGTCACTGACCTGGTCAACAAGTTCGTCAATTCTTAGATCCTGAGCCTGTAACGTTGCTTCATTCTCCAGGACGAGTTCAGCGACTGACTGTGTTAAAGCGTCATTCTCCTGATTCAAGGCATCAGTCTCCTGCCTAATTTTGACAAGTCTCTCTGCCAGGACCGTGTTTTCGTCTGGGAGATCCTTGTGGAGCGCCACTTTGTCGAATACTTCCCCCGTCTCATCTATGGCCTGCAGCTTCAATGTCCCATTAGCATACATGTCTATCAAGGTGAAGTGAAGACGTGAGTCAGTGGAAGCTACCCACCATCCATCCACCGTCTCGTAGAGAGGGGCGCCCCATGCGCCGCTGGTGAGGTACATGATTCCCTCGTCATAGGATGCCTGTGCCTCGGTCCGGGATCGGGTCCAGTTCACCGGTACAGAGCGCTGGTAGTTGTGGCTGTGACCCGAGAAGAGGATGTCTACTCCGTACTCGTCAAGGATGGGAATCCACCTGTTGACCCCTGTAAGCCATATGTCATGATAGTTTTTCAGGACGTTACGGTGGAAGAGAACAAACTTCCAAGGATACTCTTTGTGATTCTCCAAGTCAGCGCGTAGCCACTCTGTCTGGAGGCTGAAACCCTCCACGGTAGACTCGCTGTTCAATACCACGAGGTGGATGTCGGAGCCAAAGTTAAGGCTATACCATTCCTCGTTACCCGGGAGCGCGAGACGTTCAACGTAGTTACTTGATCCACCATCATGGTTACCGATAGCCGGCACAATGGGTATCCCATATCCCTCGGGAGTGACCCATAGACTCTCGGCTTGATCAAAGAAATCGTCCCATAGAACGTCATCATTACCGTTATTGACAAAGTCACCGTTGTATAACACGAAATCAGGGTCATATTGAGCCATCACAGATGAGACCACATCCCTCAGTTCAGGATTGGTTCTGCTGTCACCGCCGGCAACAATCCGCAAGTGGTCCCTGACAAGGGAGAGGGTCTTGAAGCTCCTTTCCTTACTGAACCCTGTCTCGGGGCCTCCACATATGTAATAGTATACTGTATCGGACTCAAGTCCTGTGAGTTCCGCGTCATGGTAAATGTCATTGATGTCGTCACTACTGTGTGAAACAGACTCAACGGAAAAACTGTAACTTGAGGGCGTGGCGTCACCAGAGACCGTGTCATAGTAAACGACCCCACCTACGTCTTGGGAGGTCTTCCATGATACAACCATCGTGTGGGCCGTATCGTCACTCTGCCAAGTGTGATGTATCTGTCTCGGGGCGTCATCAACGAGAGCGAGGGCGGGTACAACCTCCGCCATTATAATCAATATCAATATCAGTTTAACGGTCTTCAAATGGAGGCCTCAGATCAAAGATGTTTCGTCAGACAGATATTAAAATGAAAGGACTGACCTCGATGAACTATTATGTTTAGATTGTAACATTCGTACCATGAAGAGCGGAAGCCTGAGCGTATATGCTGGGTACCTGATTGTGGGTGATGGAAAGGTCCAGGAGAACGTGTACCTCGGTATCGAAGGCGGCATTATAAAGGAGGTATCTGACAAGTCTCTGGGCGACAGGTACGGGGAGGAG
>JABXKY010000261.1 GCA_013619005.1 Candidatus Bathyarchaeota archaeon
GTCTTCGTCGTGGTCCCGAAGGGACTGAGGCATAGGACATACGACGTGGAGGAGGAGCTCATAATCTACGATGTCTTCACTCCACCAATGTTCTAGCCAATAGTGTCAAGAAAACCACGGGTTGTTTTTAGGAAACATTAATGCCTAATATCATGCACCTTTTTACTGTTTATTATGACGATTACAAAGGATTACGGAAAACTGCTCGACATGAGCAAGGAACTTATGGTGGTTGGCAGCGCGGGCGCCATACTCCAGTGGGACATGGAGACCAAGATGCCGCCCAGGGGGGTCGGCTTGAAGAGCGAGCAGCTCGCTTGGGTTCAGAAGATAGCACACCAGATGCTGACAAGCTCGGAGTCTGGAAAGTTGATAGGCGTTATCCAGAAGCACAAGGACTATGGTAGCCTTGACAACGTCCAGAAGAGAAGCGTGTACCTCGCCAGGAAAGCCTATGATGAGGCCACAAAGCTTCCCGAGGACTTGGTTGTAGAGATTGCAAAGCAGCAGACAATTGGTGTAAACGTCTGGAAGAGGGCCAAGGCGGATAAGAATTGGAAGCTGTTCGAGCCCGAGCTGGCGAAAATCAAGGCGTTAAAGGAGAAGGAGGCGACACTCTTGATGGAGATCAAGGGCGCAAAGAAGCCCTATGACGCGTTGATCGATAGCTTTGAGCCAAAGATGACGGCGGTAAACATTACTCGCATCTTCGATGAGATGAAGAGGGGGCTCATCCACGGTATGAAGAAAGTCATGGATCAGGATCAGCCGAACGTTGATTTCCTAGAAAGGTCGGTTCCTGAGGATGTGCAGATCAAGATAGGGGAAGACATGGCCGAGTTCATACTCTATGATATCAAATCCGAGATGGCGGGCGGCAGAATCGATACCACTGAGCACCCATTCACCACGGGTTACTACACTGATGTCAGGATCACGACCCACTACCACGAGAACAGGTTCATCAGCAGCATATACAGTATCCTCCACGAAGGCGGACATGCACTATACGAGCAGGGGTTGCCGATGGAGTGGATGTACACGCCCGTGGGTATTAGCACCAGCTACGGGGTACACGAGTCCATGAGCCGGTTCATCGAGAACATGGTGGGTAGGAGCCCCGAGTTCTGGAGTTACTACATGCCCAGGCTCAGAGAGCTGACCGGGGACACCTTCAAGGACGTAACGGAGGACCAGATTCTCAAGGCGGCCAACTATGTTACCCCGAGCAAGATCAGGATCGAGGCAGACGAGGTGACCTACGGCATGCATATAATCATCCGCTTCGAGATTGAGAGGGACCTGTTCAACGGGAACCTTGAGGTCTCGGAGCTCCCACAGGTGTGGAACCAGAAATATGAGGACTACCTGGGCGTCGAGATCAAGGACGACCGCGAGGGCGTCATGCAGGACACCCACTGGGCGGCAGGTCTCTTCGGGTACTTCCCCAGCTACGCACTGGGCAACATCTACGACGGCGTCTGGCTGACTAAGCTTGAGAAAGACATGCCCGAGTGGAAACAGCACATAGCCAACGGCAGCTTCAAGGAGACCAAGGAATGGCTCAGGGAGAACGTGTACAAGTACGGAAACCTCTACGACCCAGATGACCTTGTGGAGCACGTGACCGGCTCAAAGCTGGTTGTGAAGCCATTCATAAACTACTTGGAGCATAAGTTCCAAGCGATCTATGGCTACTAACTCCTTTTTTCAGTTCACTTTATTTTTGACTGCGCACCCAGTAGCAACAATGAGTCTCCCCGATGAGTTGCGCGCTATGTACACCAAGCAGAAGTACGGATTAGTGGGCAACCACAGCGCCGTGAAAACCTGTCATTGGCAGAGCCGGAGCCTGAACACTAGGGGGGAGGAGAACTGTTACAAACATAGGTTCTACGGGGTTCCCACCCACAGGTGCATGCAGATGACCCCCAGTATGGGTCACTGCACTCAGAGCTGCCTCTTCTGCTGGAGGGCCACCCCGGAGACCCTGGGTGTAGGCTGGGAGCAGACGCACTCGATAACGAGCCCCGAGGACCCTGACAATATTATCG
>JABXKY010000274.1 GCA_013619005.1 Candidatus Bathyarchaeota archaeon
CAGGTAGGCGGCATACTGGATACCGGGTGCATACATAGTGCCCAGCCTCTTACGGGGGAACACGTTGAACTGTTTGGCCACATCCCATAAAGCAGGGTAAATCTCCTCACAAGGCTCTGGAACCTCGTATGTGATGCCCCCCCACTTCATCATGTGCAAACTGCTGATGAAAGTCATGGGAACATGGTCCATTATCTTCATCAATGCCCTGGTCTCGGGCACTGGATCGTTAAGATCAAGAGGCCCGAACCTGTAGGGGAAGCAGCTCTCCGCGGTCAACGTATTGGGTGTCCTATAGTAGTTTAATGTAAAGTTCATGGGGGTATGGGGTCCGAGGTGGAAACCCTCGTTAAGCCTGGCCCCGTCGGGGTCGCTGCACTTGACTATGTACCATGTGTAATCCAGGTCCTCCCTGAACTGGTCGTCCTGAACCAGGGCTTCAGCGAAGTAGTCAAGGAGGTTACCTCCGAAAGGCTCCTCGCAGTTAGGGAACCCATGTATCAGTGCGTTGTACTTGCCCTCACCTATCCTCAGGCAGTCAATGGTCTCCCCGTTAGTGGACTCGCCCAGGTCCATGAGCTCCACGAGGTTCGGGTACTCATTCACCATATCGGCGCTCCTCTGGTGAAGCTCGTCAACGGTCATGTACCGTTTGTAGTGCGGTACGCTATCCAAAACATTTGAAAAATCAGTCACACGGAAATAACGGGACAGAAGCTAATATTGCTTATCAAAAACCGGGAGGGACTACCAATCGTCCTCGAAGCTCTCTTCTTCCCCGTCCTCGTTGCAGTAGGTGCACACGTTCTCGTCGGGGTCTCCACAGTTGGCACAGTATTTCGCACCACACATCTTACAATTGAAAGTGGTTTCCACTTCTTCTCCGCAAATTGTACATGTAGCCATTATGCATACCTCGTTGTAAAAACCACCTTATCCAAGCATGAAATTTCCCTTCCTGTATTTAAAGATGTTAATTACGCCGGGTAAATTATCACAAGTTAGCTTATTTATTTCATTTTTACTGACGTTAGATAACGCCATTAAACAGCCTTGAAATTGCTTTACCAAAGCAAAATTACAGTGAAAAGAATATGCTTTTTTGATTAAAATGTTAATTATATGGTTTAAATAGAATGACGTAAAGCCGAAGCCCTCACTTAAATAAAGGCCATGATTTGATCGCGGTTTCCCGTTTTTCTCATGTAAGGCGCCCTCCCTACTCCGTAAACTTGCGAAATATGATGGATAAACCTCCAAGATATCCCCTGCAAGGAGACCCCTCCAAAATCCGACAAGTTTTTACATCATCCCCCCTCGTTTTTCCATATGCCAGAAGGACCAAGGCCCGAGTGCATAGGCATGTACGGCTTCGAGCCCGAGTGCGAGGAATGCGACTGGGCATTACAGTGCAAAAAGATGGACGAGTCCATCGAGTCAGCCGCGACAAGGAAGGGCACTCACGTCAGGCTAACGGGCAAGTACAAGGAAAAGAAGTACAAGCCCAAGACAAGCAGGTAGCCATTTTCAGCCATCCCCCAGCTCTAGCCATGTTCATAAATTCATAAATCACAGGCAGTCAATAGTCTCCATAACATAGGTGGAACAGGTCCTGAAGTTCGTAGGCGAGTTCGTGGAGGAGATAAGGAGGAAACAGACAGAGTTCAGCCAGCTCCTTGGGCTCGACGACAGGGCATTAAAGCTGGAGTCCGAACTCGAGAAAGAGCTTAATCGTAAATGGTGCCCTCTCCCAACATCAAAGCCAAAGTACTCCCACGAGTACGCCATAGACAGCAGCAGCGCATCCAGGTCGCTATCCAACGGCATAGAGTTCTTCATAACAAGGGCGTTGATGCTGGGTACAGGAAATTTCAGCGAGCCCATGCTCCGATTCGAGATGATCAAAGGATCCACTGATTATTCCGCGACCGCCGAGTTCGAGCGGATACAGAGGGACCTCATGGAGATCCAGATAATCACCGAGAACATGGACAAGGTGCAGGACGATTCCATAGTGCTCATCGACGGAAACCTCTACGGCAGGTACACGCACCTCCTGAACCAGATAAACATCGACAACTGGAGGGACCTGCCACTTGAGCTCATTAAGGCGATGCAGGACCTGTACCGGATCTGCCAGAGGCGGAGCATCATGCTTGTTGGTGTCTCCAAGTTCAGCAAGACAAGGGTCCTGACAGCGGCATTGAAAAGGGAGCTCGGGTACGGCGTCAGGGCCCCGGAGTACCTGGATGTGGAGCTCCTTTACAGGTGGAAGCTCGGGGAGACGGGTTACACGAGGCCACTGATGCTGGGCACTTACGCCATCAAGAACGCCGCCAGCATCACGAAGCCGAGCCAGTACAGGAAAAACAACTTCAGCAGCATTCAAGACCCTGAGAGACAGAAATGGGCCACAGACATCATAAGGGAGTTCCCAGGGGCCCCAGCAATAGTCATGTTCCACATGATACCCAAGGCATACGCACAGCCCATGAGGATCGATATACCCGCCAGCTGCCTCGGGATCACAAGCAAGGTTATGGAGGTAAACCCATTCGAGTTCATAGAGCCCGAGCTGGTGGAGCCCGTAGTTAGCCAGCTAGTCTCTGATTTCGGGGGCAGGGACGTCTACAACGCCCTGCTATATATCGTGGACAGGGAGGTCAGGCTTGGTGGGAAGGCCGTTGATACCGTTTACAAGTCGGTTCTTGGAAATGAGATGGGTATCACCCTGGATTATGATAGGAGCTCGAGGAGGTTCACGTTTTGATGAATGAGAAGATAGGATACATAGTTGGACAAGCGGAGACAGGTTACTTCGCCTTCGTAAGCGATCTTGAGACATACCCGCCAAGGCACGAGTACCTGCTGGTCAGGGGAGTCAAGGAGAGGAAAGGGGACAATTTCATACAAGTGGATGTGCTCGCGCAGGTAAACAGGATCAGTAATAGGTCTGACATCCTCAGCGACACCCTGAGCCTCGAGGAGCTTGAGAGCATCATTGGAAAGTACAGCGGGACCACTAAGGTGTTCGGCGAGGCAAAGGTTCTTGGGTATATGGATGATAGGGGAGAGGTCATCATGCCCAGGAGCGCCACAGTCCCGGGCCAGGAGGTAACCATCGCCCCAAGCGACCTCCTCGAACGCTTCTTCACGAAGAGCGGGGGGAGGGGTATACACATAGGTGGACTGATAACCAGGGAGGAGGTCAACGTCCAGCTGGACCCCAACGGTTTCAGGAGGCACGTGGCGGTGATAGCCCAGACAGGCGCGGGGAAGAGCTACCTCGTGGGCCTGATCCTTGAGAAACTACTCCCACTGGGCGCATCAATAATCGTCCTAGACCCGAACAGTGACTACGTCATGATGAAAAAGACGGGAAACGGGCTGCCCAGCAGCATAGTTGATGACGTGGCAATCTACAGGCCCCCCGGGATCAAAGGGAGAAGGTACACCGACGAGGACATCGGGGGCGCAGAGTCCTACACCATTGAGTTCAACAGGCTCCAGGACACGGAGATATTCGAGGTCGCGGGGATCAACGAGAAATGGGTTCACCTCAGGGGCATCATCACTGATGCATTAAAGTCCCTGGAGGGAACATACGGACCGAAACAGCTCATGGAACGCCTGAACTGGATAGCTATAAACGATGAGGACAGGCAGAGGCGGGAGTCCGCGGGGAGGGCAGCCAACTACATCAGGCGGCTGACAAACTACAAGGTGTGGGGGACCAACGACATCCCCCTTGAGAACCTGACACTGCCTAAGCATCTGAGCATCATCGACCTAGCGGGGTTACAGAGGAACGTGACCCAGTACATAGTACAGAAGACGCTGGCGGATATGTGGCAGCTTGCCGTGACCGGTGGGCTCCAGTTTCCCATATTCGTGGTTCTCGAGGAGGCCCACAACTTCGCCCCGGGCGATCAGGGCGGCTTCAGCACGGGGATCATCGAGAGGATAGCCGCCGAGGGAAGGAAGTTCGGAATATTCCTGTTGGTGATAACCCAGAGACCCAACAAGATAAACAGCAACGTCCTCAGCCAGTGCAACAGCCAGATAATCATGAGGCTCACGAACCCAGAGGACATGAGCGCGGTACGCCGAAGCAGTGAGGGTTTGAGCGAGGATCTGTTCAACGACCTCCCAGGCCTAAATAAGGGGGAGGCGGTAGTCGTGGGAGACCTCACCAAGATACCCACTATGGTAAAGATATCAGGAAGGACAACGGGCGAGGGAGGAAGCGATATCGACCTCGACGCGGCCCTCCAGAGGGCCCTTGAGGAGCACAACAGGTCAAAGAAGATGGCCCCCGAGAAGGCCGAGGTAAAGGAACCAAAGTCAAGGTGGTAAATTGGTTAGGATCGTAATCACCGGTGACAGCCATTTAAATTTGTACAACCAGAAGCTAGGCTCAAGGCTCGCAAAACGGCGGGCGAGGATAGGAGCAGCTTGGTGGCAGACGATCCAGTACGCCATAGAAAACAAGGCGGACATATACATCCACACCGGGGATCTGTTCGACCAATTATCGCCAAGGAACCCACCAAGAGCCAGGGTGGTTGAGGGGTTCAAGGAGTTAAGTGACGCGGGGGTGGAGGCTTTTATTTTGGCTGGGAACCACGAGGCCCCATCCAGCGAGATGGACGGGGCTAGCCCACATGCCGTGCTTGCCGAGGCGGGGCTCGCGAAAGTGTTTGACTTATACACTGACTTCAAACAGTACAATCTCACTGTTGACGGGGTTGATATATCCATAGCAGGTATGAGCTACAACAGGAACCTGAACCCGAGGGAGGACCCTTTGGAGGACAGGATGATACCCGCTGGAGCGGAGCTCAACATAGCAGTCCTCCATTACAGTATCGAGGGCATCGCGCCGCCCATCTGGGAAGAGCCTTCAATTAAGCGCTCAAGCATTGAAGCAAACAGCGATATCCAGCTGTACGCCATGGGCCATATCCACCAACACCATGAGACAAAGGTCAACGACAGCCACATCCTATACCCCGGCGGCACTGAGAGGTACAATTTTGGGGAGTGTGATAAAGAGACCGGCTTCATAGTGGTTGACTACGACAGTGAACTGGACATCAGATATATCCCAACCGAGCCCCAGCCCATGAAACAGGTCAAGCTACATACGAGCCACATGGACCACGGTGACATTAACGGCTCCATAAGTAGTGTAATAGAGGAGATCTCCCACGAGGACGGCCTCTTCCAACTGGTACTAGAGGGAAGCATTCCATTCCAGCTGTACACCGAGATAGATTTCACGGCAATATACACACTAGGGGGGTCCCTGAACTTTTACTTCGAGTGCGTTGATACCATCCAGCCAACAGGTGAGGGCTTTGATTTCACCCCCAGCGAGGGTTTGAACCCGAGGAAACGTCTTGAGGAGACAGCCATGGAGGCTATCTCCAAGAGTCAAGGAGAAGAGCAGAAGATCTGGCAGCAGGCAATGGATTATGCCCTCAACTACTACCTCAAGGAGAAGGACGGATAATGTTCAAGCTCACATCCCTCAAGGCAAGTGGATTCAAGCGCTTGGACCTGCAGGACAAGATGGGCTTTCCTGACGGACGAATGCTGGTCCATGGAAGGAACGAGAGCGGAAAATCTACCATCCTAGAGGCAATTCACTACGCTCTCTACGGCTTCGCGCTTCGCCCGACCAAACGGGCCGGGAAGGAGGACCTCATCTGCTACGGGAAACCATCGGCGGTGATAGAGCTTGAGTTCTCCATCGATGACGCCGAATACCAGGTCAGAAGAGAAATCAAGAGAAAGGGGTCAAACGTCCACATACTAAACAAACGCGACGGTGATGGTTCACTCTCAAGAGTCACGACGGGTGCCACCGCTGTCAACAGCCACATTCTAGAGATACTGCACGGCATAGATAGTGATGCCTTACTCAACAGCTGCCTAGTGGAGCAGAAGGAGCTGGGGAAGCTGGAGGCATCCAATAAACAGGACAGGATCAAGGCTATGTCAAGCCTCTTGAACCTGGAGGAGTTCATAGACGCCAGAGACTCCATCCGAAAGGACAGGTCTAACCTGGACAAGACCCACAGTGGTACCGAGCTGAGGCTACAGGAGGCCAAGAGGGCATCCGAGGAGTACACCGAGGCCGAGACGAGGAAAGACCATGCAGAGAAAAGACTGGTTGAAATCGGGAACGAGATGGTTGAGACCAAATCAGCACTTGAGGGTCTCGAAAAAGACCTCGCTATCATCTCAGAGATGAAGGAGACCAAGGCAAGCATAGATTCAACGCAACTGGTGCTGAACGGTAAGCAGGACGAGAGAAAGATCATCGAGGCATCCCTGGAGGAGGCAAACAGGGCACAGGAGACCCTCAATGAGCTGGAACAACAGATACCAGAGGCCGAGAAACTTCAAAAATCTGAAAGCGACAGGCTCGCTGCTCTTGATGAACTCATCATCCTTGACAAGGGGCTCAACGAGGACAGGTCAGAACTCCGGTTGTCCACGATAAAATTAGAGGATGCCACCAAGAAACAATCAGAGGCACAGGAAGCCGCGGATCATCTCGTAAATATCTTCGCCGGGATAGAGGAGTACACACCAGCAAAGGCAGCCGAGGAAACTGTATCCGCCCTATTAAGCATGATCAGGAC
>JABXKY010000368.1 GCA_013619005.1 Candidatus Bathyarchaeota archaeon
GAATAAATATAATGATAAAATTCCTCTTGGCATGCTTCCTGCCATAGACATTATTCCTGATAGAAGAAGAAAACTGGGACTGACCCAGAACCAGTTGGCGGACATGGCCGGCGTCAGCCAGAGCTACATCGCCAAGCTTGAGGCCAGAAAGATCGAGCCAAGCTATCTCAAGGTAAAGGCGATCTTCGAGGCGCTTGACAAACTAGAGCGAAAGAAGGAGGTGCAGGCGGTCGAGATAATGACAACTGAAATAATCAGCATCCAGAGGACAGCGACCGTGCACGAGACCATAGAGATAATGCGCAGGAACGGGTACAGCCAGCTTCCCGTCATGGACGGCGACAAACCTGTGGGAGGGGTCACTGAGAGAACACTACTTGACCATATCCTGTACAACGACGACGGGATTCCGGCAATCAGGAAGCTTGTGGAGGACATCATGGAGGAGAGCTGGCCCATGGTGAGTGAGGACGCGCCCCTGTCGCTCCTGTCAAACCTCCTAAAGTATTACCAGGCGGTCTTGGTCCAGAGGCAGGGCCAGGTGATGGGTATCATCACCAAGGCGGACCTCCTTGGGGTCATCAGCTAGAACCCTATTTTTTTAAAGGGGCACCGCATCTCAGATACCCATGAAGTTCAACAGGAAGACGATAATCTCCATTTTCTTGATGTTCCTTTTCGGAGGCTCAATTTTCCTCACAGCCGCAGATATACTACTTCGACCTCGCCAGCAGACGGAGGTTGAGATAATAGTCATGGAGACCTCCTTGGGGCCCATTGAGATTGAGCTCAACAGGGCCAAGGCGCCGATAACGGTTGAGAACTTCGTCAAATATGTTGAGGACGGCTACTATGATGGGCTTTGCTTCCACCGGATTATCAGGGGCTTCATGATCCAGGGGGGAGGCCTCGATAGTACAGGCGAGTACAGGGAAACGAGAGACCCCATCGCGATCGAGTCACAGAATGGATTAAAGAACGTAAGGGGAGCCATCGCCATGGCCAGGAGCAGCGACCCCAACAGCGCCACCAGCCAGTTCTTCATCAACACGGTGAACAACGATAACCTGGACTATCCCAGCTTTGATGGGTACGGTTACACGGTTTTCGGGCTCGTCATCTCAGGTATGGAGGTAGTTGATGCCATCGAGGCGGTAGCCACAGATGCCAGGGACACCCCTTATGGCGCGATGTCCGACTGGCCAATTGAGGATATTATCATCATAAGCGCCTACATGAAGACAGAGTAGGTCTCCTTTTCACAAACATATTCATTCAACCAACGCATGTTAATCCAACATGACTGATATCGTCGTGATGGAGACCAGCAATGGAACCATCGAGATAGAGCTCAACAGGGGAAGGGCTCCTGTCACGGTTAAGAGCTTTGTACAGTACGTCAACGATGGCTTCTTCAACGGGCTTTGCTTCCACAGGGTCATAAAGGGCTTCATGATCCAGGGAGGAGGGTTGACCCCCCTCGGGATGCACAAGGAGACAAGGGCTCCCATCCAGATTGAATCGAGAAATGGCCTGAAGAACGCTAGGGGAAGCATCGCCATGGCGAGGACCAATAACCCAGCCAGCGCCACCAGCCAGTTCTTCATCAACACCGTTGACAACGCCAACCTAGACTACCCCAGCTTCGACGGACACGGGTACACGGTGTTCGGGAAGGTGATCACTGGCATGGACGTGGTTGACGAGATAGAGGGAGCCCCAACGGTCACCACGATGACCCCCAACGGCCCCATGCAGGACTGGCCGAAGGCTGAGATCTGCATCAACAAGGTTTCCATGAAGGAAGCCTAAATTTTATAATAAAAAGGGGGGCCTGATTACTTCAGGCTGTAAACAACTTCACCGTCGATAATGACCTTCTGACACTTTGTCATATACTCAAGCGGTTCACCCGATAGAAGCCTCAGATCAGCGTCCTTGCCCACCTCCAGGCTACCGACCCGGTCGGCTACCCCCAGAATCTCGGCGGGGATAATGGTGATGGCTTTCAAGGCGTAATCGTAGGGCAAGCCCTCCTTGACGCAC
>JABXKY010000239.1 GCA_013619005.1 Candidatus Bathyarchaeota archaeon
ATTGGGGCGCGCGCGCCTTTCCCATATTTTGGCATTTTCAATTATATCTTTTTAAATTTGACTATAAGTTTTTGTAAAGATGCCGTAGATTGAAAACACCTAATGCGTGCGCTAGATGATGTGTCGCACTGACTCTATATTTTCACCGTAAACTAACTTCGAAAACTTAGTTATCGTAGACAAATGCTCATTAACCGTCTCACGGTCTATCCCTACCGGACACCAAGCAAAGTAAAGAGGATTCACAGTCTCCCCATTGATAGACGTTCTCGCAGCCGGGCCAAAGAGAACGCTGGCCAAGACGCCATCATCATCCTTCAGAATTACATCGTTTTTAACAAGAACTTGATTATTACCATTGAGTTTAACGTATTCCTCGCCATCATCAGCGAGATCATAGACAAGTCTACCCTGGATCATGTCTCTGTCATGCCCCGAGGTCAGGACCCTGTTCTCCAGCTCGGCCATAAACATACAATCCACGTGCGTTGAAACCTGAGGGAATGATCTCCCCTTCTTGATGCTGTTTATCTGAAACTCAATGGGATACGTTTTCTCCCATTTATCAAAATATCCTGCATAACTCTGGATTATGAGGTCTTCCTCTGGATCAGGGTAGGTTTCCCGGATTTTCTCCTCTATGAGGCGTTTAGCTTGCTCAATGTCTGGATGCGTTTTCATGTTCTGCTGATTGTTTATTGTTAGACTGCCGAAGATGGCTGTTGGGTAGAATATTTTTACTTCGGGTCGGACGCTGAACTCCATACACATCGTACTCAGTATATAGTGTACTAAAAGGATTGGATCCCAGAAAGAGGATATATGCGCGTCTTTCGAACCACTTTTAAGCCATAACCCTTGGTGCGCGCGCCATAGTGAAAAGGAATCTCACATTTCAAACAGGTTCCACGGCGGGATATAGAACTCAAAGTACAGAATCTTGCCGTACGAGGCGTCCTCGTAGCCAGCGGCCGAGACGTTAAGCAGGGTGGCCTTGGTGACCACGGAGAGGATCTCCGTGGGGGTGGCCCCCTTTGAGTCGCCTATGAGTATCTTGAAGACGTTCTCGTCCATACGTAGGCCCTTGACGTCAACGAGCCTGTCAAGCCTCTCCACGAAATCGGCCAGGTACTCGCCCTCGAATGTCAGGTTGGTCCCGATGCCCTTGATCCTCTCAAGGATCTCTTTCACCTCGTCGTTCAATGTACCCAAGGGAAAAGGTCGGCGTGTTTTAACCTTTACTCGATCCGGACTCTGTGAAGCGAGGAAAAAAAATTCGATGGAAATCAGGGTACAACAGCGGAGCAAATTATGACTATAATAGTACCAGTTTCTTGACGTCATCCACGATGTACTGGATCATGGCCTCCACGATGGCCTCTCCCTTCTCAACCGAAGCAAGCGTAGGGTCCCCATAGACTCCTGAGGCCGAGTAGACCCCCGCGGCTTGATTCTTTGGGTCACGGGTTAATCCTCTCCCACCTCTTGGGTGGTAGTCCTTTACTGCTTTGCTCATGTTGACTATCCCTGGTTTGATGTAGATCATCATGCTGGTCTCTGATTCATCTGCGTGGGTGCCTCCCTCCTGTTCAAGGAGGCTCTGGGTGTTCCCCTCAGCTTCGTGGAGGTCAGTGTACCATAGTGTAATCCCTTGATTGTGCAACTCCTCCTTAGCTGGCTCTAATGCCTGATTCGTGCTAATCCCCGTGTTCAGGACATAATACTTGTTAACCCCGTATCTGCTGAGGCTGATGCATATATCCTCTATCATCTGCCTTGAGGTATCCAAGCCCAGGGTCACGGAGCCTGGGTACTCGGTAAAGGAAGGATAGTAGCCATACTGTAGCGTGGGTAGAATGATGGCGGTGACCTGTTCAGCCACTCTACCCGTTAGGTACTCAGCCATTATCCAGTCATTATTAAGGGGCAGATGGGGGCCATGTTCCTTGCATCTGGCGCCGAGGGGTATCAACACAACCTCACACTGTTTGAATGCTTCCTGGGCCTCAACCCATGTAAGGTTCTCCAAGTAGATACTCCGAGCGGCCATAATGATACAGACACGGAGGTCATGATAAAACAGTCGAAACAAGACCGGAACCGTGGATAATATATTCGAATAAAAGAAGAGAGGGTAAAAAACTAGGTTCTTTTATCAAAGGGAAGTGTCGCCCTAAGGGCGGTCCAGTCATCTCCTTTTCGGGCATCTATTAGCAATCTGCCATCCTTGAGGACGGAGTTCTCCGCAGGTTGGAACCTGGTTGCGATGGCCCACAGCACCTGACGCCCGTCCCTTATGTCAATGTCATCATCCACAAGGGCCACCATTCTACTCCCGGACAGCGCAGGCTCATCGAATACCCAGTCAAACCCATCAGTCTCAGCGGATGGAGTGATGACGCAAAGCGCCGGACTTATTAAGAATGATGCCTTATCGACGCCCTCTGTCGATTCTATCCTAGAAACATCTAGACTTGTTTTTGAGGGCTTTACAGGCCCTGAGGCATCTATGATCATCTTGGACGACACGCCGGGTATAACCGAGGACGGGTCAAGGAGATGGTGATACGAGGTGCCGATCACATCTATTTCGGACCCGGAAACGAAGTCACATCGTTCGGCAATTGTAGCCAGGATCCCGGCTGAGTCAGAGAGATCAGCCACATATGGGAGTACAGCTACAACCTTGACGTAATGGTCCAGCCCCAGCACAAGGGTGCCAATCTGTTTCGCCAACCCAGTTGAACCCATGGCGTTTTCCTTAAGGGAGATAAAACAAACGAAATGAGTCGCCCACACCGGCCAATTGATGTCGGAGAGAACAGGCATATGCGCAAAGTCCTGCATGCCCTTGTAGATTCTAGCCTGTTTAGGCAACCCACTCAGTAATAGATGCTCGGCAGAGTTGCTCGGGGCCACAGCCATGAAGAGGGGGTCCTTCCTCTGGATGATCCCCGTGACCTTGAACAGGTTCCTGGTTGACCTCCCGCTTATGTAGCCCGTGTACTCGGTGAACGGCCCCTCGTCCTCCTCCTCCATCATCACCTTTCCCTCCAGCACGATCTCGGAGTCGGCTGGAACCGGCAGGTCCACGGTCTCACAGTCAACCAGCTGCACTGGCTCCCCCGTCAACGCCCCTGACTTGTGGTACTCATTAGTTATCTTCGCCGCGGTGGCAAGTGCCAGCGTTGGATGAGACCCTATGATCACTGCCGCCTCCATGGGCTCGTTAGCCTTTTTCGCCCTCTCCAAGTACTGCCACATGTGGCCCCTTGAGTGGAAGCTGACGCCGAACCTGTCTTTTCCTTGGAGGTGCATCCTGACGTAGGACAGGTTCACCTCTTCCCTTTTCTCCGGGTTCCTGGCTAAGAATAATCCAGCGGTAATGTATCGTCCTCCGTCCTGCTCGTAGAACCTGGGGATGGGCAATGAGTACAGGTCCACATCGTTGTGCAGGCTCTTTTTCTCTTTCACTGGACCGTTGCCCACGTGAACCGGCGGTATATCTTTGTCAAACAGCCTGTTCCATTCCCGGTAAAACCCTAGCCGGCTTCGAACCTTGGGGGAATCCCCGATACTCAGGCTGATTCTATCAACGGTTCCAAACAGGTTCACTAGGACTGGAATAGAGTAATCCTTTACGTTCTCGAAGAGCACGACGGGGTTTAATTTTCTCTTCTCCATCTCCGTGACATACGAGGTGATATCGTACTTCCAGTCAATCTGCTCGCTGACAGTTACAAACTGGTCTGGGACTGTCTCTTTTATTAGCTCAAGGTATGATCGTAGACCGCTCATCGGGTGCATTCTCCTCTAACGGTCAAGTCATTATTCGAACTCCGCTTAAAACTATGGATTCAGATGAGGCAATCTGTTTTGAGTAGGATCAAAATTACCGTCTCTTACAATTGCCGAGGGCTTACAAGCCGCGCGCGCGTAGAGTGGCATTATAGGGCCTGTCACCGTAATGGATAGGCTGAGCGCCCTGAGAAAC
Source organism: Candidatus Bathyarchaeota archaeon (assembly GCA_013619005.1). Lineage (GTDB taxonomy): Archaea > Thermoproteota > Bathyarchaeia > TCS64 > TCS64 > RBG-16-57-9. The sequence goes on from JABXKY010000239.1 coordinate 3,995, forward strand.
ACCAGGGCGTAAACCGGCAACAGCTTCTTTAATGACTCGTCCATGGAGTTGGCTCCGAACACAGAGCGGTCGCTATGAGGGAATAAAAGAATATTGGGTGAACTCAGAGACCTATGAGCCTCTGAAGGTTCCTGGTGCAGGCGGCTCCCACGTCCTCCTTGGGCAGATCCTTTATCTGCCCTATATGCTCGCAGCAGGTGATGACGCCTTCGGGCTTGCTGGAGTCGGTCTCTGTGAGCAGGTACTCGACAGGTGTCTCGGCTACTGCCTTGAGGTATATTGGGTCGCCCGCCTGTATGGTCCTAAGCCCTACGCTGAGCATGATGCCGTGGTCAACGCATTTGCGGGCGTAATCCACGTCTTTGGAGAAGCCATGGATGGCCAGCCCCGTGTCGGTGTTGCCTGAGTCGATGAGAATCTCAAGCATCTCCTGCCCGGAGGCGCGGTCATGGACGATGGCTGGCATCTTCAGGTCCCTCGCGATGCCCAGCTGCGCGTCAAGCGCATGGTACTGGATCTTGGGGTCGATGAAGCGGTCCTCCCGCACCCATTCATGGGTCATCCTGCCAATGAAATCGAGGCCGATCTCGCTGATGGCTACGCATTCTGGGGTCCTGGCCAGCTCCCTGAACTTGTCCCCCACGTCGTCGTTGTACTCGTCGGCGTACCATGGGTGGACACCGACGCATGACTTCACTATCTCGTGCCTCCCGGCGGTGGTGATGGACTGCTCGGAAGAGGGGAGATCTATGCCGCTGGTGAGAAGGAGCTTGAAGCCCATCTTCTCGGCCTCCCTGATATCACCTAGGCTCATATCGCCAAGGTGGCAATGGCTTTCAGAGTACATGTGAAATAAATGGGTGAGGGGGTTGATAGCATTTACTTATACTTGGAGGGCTTCAAGAGGTATTCAGCCTCCAATAACTGACCTGGCCGTGAGCCTGACCGCCTCCGCGCTTCCATACTTGGGCGTCCAACCAACTGATCTCAGTTCATTCATGTCCAGCTGCATTATCTTGACATCGCCCTTCCAGCCACGGCCACCGTCAATCCCACCTGTTAATCGAATCCTTGCCTCGTTGAGACCCATTTCGTCCTTGACTGTCTCTGCTATCTCAAGGACGTTGGTCCTGTCCCATGAGCCGATGTTGTAGATGTCCACCCGGTTGCCCCTCTCAATCCCATTCATGATGCCTGTGATACAGTCATCAATGTACAGGTAGGACTTGGACTGGGAGCCGTCCCCGAGGACCTCAAGCTCGTCCGGGCTGTCCCTGAGCTTTTGGACGAAATCGTAGATGACGCCGTGGTTGCTCCTGGGCCCCACGACGTTGGCGAGGCGGTAGATGATGGCCCTGAACCCGTACATCGAGGCGTACGCGGTTAGGAGCGCCTCGCAGGCAAGCTTGGATGCGCCGTACAGGGATATGGGCACCAGTGGACCATAGTCCTCCCTAGTGGGGATGGCCTCGGCCTCACCGTAGACGGTGCTGGAAGAGGTGAAGGCGATGAACTTCTGTTCCCCGCTGCGCCTCATGGCCTCCAACAGGTTGTACGTGGCCTCGATGTTCTGCCTGAAGTGGTCCTCGGGGGACGCATTCTTGGCGTTGACCTCGGGGTTGGCTGCGAGGTGGTAGACCTCGTCGCATCCCCTGAGAGCGCCGTCTAGGGTGGCGCCGTTGAGCAGATCGACCTCATGAAGTTCCAATCTTGGGTCATCATTCCACTGTGCCAGATTTTCCATGCTCCCCGAGGAAAGGTTATCGATGACACGGACCTCCCTGCCATTCTTGATGAGGTGATCCACCAGGTGGCTCCCGATGAAACCAGCTCCGCCAGTTACCAGGGCTTTCAATTTAATCAAATCATGAGGGAGCCATGTCCCATATGAGGTTAACGAGGACTCACCTGCACACGTCTGCCCAAGTAGAGGAAGAAGAATAGCTGGAGCACGAAAAAGATCAGCATGGCTGAGAGGTAAATCATCAACCCGTCCCGGGTTACAGGAACGTTTCTCAGCAGCACGCCCAGCCCCAGCCCCGCTGCACCGTTCACGATGTCCCGAACCGCTTTCAACGGGTACAGCTTGAGGACATACCTGGCGACTCCAGAGATTATACCCCACACCCCCATGGTCATGAGGAACCAGTAGAAGGCCGTCAGAAGGTTCGCGGGAGGCTCGTGGAGCCCGATCCTAGCGAAGGAAATAACCCAGCCCATCGACTCCGCTGGCAGGCTCGGGGTGTTCATGATGATTGTCGCCGCCACAACGAATAACACGCCGATGTTCAGCGCCGATACAGGGTCAAAGGTGGGCAGGAGATCGACGGGGATTATCTCGCGTCTATGCTCCCGCCTGGTATATGGACGGGAAACGAATGGAATCCTTATCCCTGAACCGCTGTAGGCCACGTAGGTCCCGCTGACCCTGTCCATGTACTTGTCACGAGGGTCAACCGATGAGAGAACCCCGCCGAGAAAATCGAATAGGACGAGCACCCAGTGGGCCTTGGAAAGGTTTCTTATGGTTACAGCCACTATGCCTGGATTATTTTCCCTCCTGTTGATCACCTTTAGTCCGATGATCTGTTTCCCGAATGTGGCCCCATACACGTACTCGGTTATAATCGAGTACACGACCTAGGAA
>JABXKY010000063.1 GCA_013619005.1 Candidatus Bathyarchaeota archaeon
ACCTTACGGTCGTCGAGGGGCTCAGCGGTCATGGTGTAGGGATTGGCCTTGACGACGGGCCTCCTGGTGGCGATGGAGAGGCCGATGGGATGGAATACGCCGGCTCCGATGTAGAGGTATCCGTCCACGCTGTCCTTTATGTTCTGGGCGGTGGTGTAGTCGCATCCGAGGATCTGGCCGTCGTGGGCGACGCGTCCCCCTGCCGTCCCGATGATGGCGTCATGTCCTGCTTTCCTCAGGGACTCCGCTATCTCCTCCAGTTTGTGGACGTGCTGCACGGTGGTCGTGAGGCCGATGGTGGCCCAGTCCTTGAGGTGGGGTCGGGCCTGGGCGATGAGGGTCTCGACGTCGAAGCCGATTCTGGCCTCGATGTAGAGGACGGGGGTTCCGGGGGCTTGGAGCATGGGGCTGTGGCCGTAGTGGATTATGAGGTCGGCGTCCACGGCGTCGGCCTGGGTGAGGGCGAGGTCGCATGCGCCGTAGCACGAGTCTCCGCTGAGGATGACCTCGGCCCCGGTGAGCTCCCGGAGCTCCCTTGCGAGGGTGAGGCCCCCGGGTCTGAGGCCGTCCGGGAGCTGGATGAGGACTCTCCTGGCGCTGAGTCTCCTGATCTCATCGGCGGCTCTCTCTGTCTCCAAGTCGTACATCTGGGCCCTCATGCTGGCTGGGTTGCGGTTGCTTTTATCCTTTGTACCCGTGGCAGATTACCCGTGGTATGAGAATATGGGTTCGGTGGGTCAGTTGTTCTTCTTGACTATGACCCTGCAGGGTATGGGGAACTTGGCCGAGGCCCGCTTGAGGGCTTCCCTGGCATCCTTCAGGTTCTCCTCGTCCACCCTGGCGACGAGTATGGTCTTCCCCCTCTTTAGGGAGGCAGCCGTGCCCACTGGCTTCCCGTAGGCCTTCTTCATGCCCTCCTGGAACCGGTCCGCCTGGGCGACGTTGATGCGCTTGTGCTCCCTTAGGACTATGTGGGGGTAGGGTACTATCTTGAGGAAGAAGTTCTCCCTTCCCAGGGGTTCGAGGACCCTGTTGGCGGCGATGCGGCCTGATTCGAGGGCGTTGTGGCGGATCTGGCCTTCCTTGAGGTTGACGAGCTCGACTGTGTGGCTGAACTCCCCGTTGGGGTTGCCCATGGTGAACTTTACTATCTTGGATCCCGGGACGCCCCTCATGTACTTGCGTCGGGTGTAGGCCATCCCCTTGATCTCCCTGAAGTTTCGAGCCTTCATGGTTTTCCACCTTGGTGATGGGGTTGGGTCATTTAAATATTGCTGGGGGTCGTGTCTGTGGCCTCCAGTAGGCGTTATTCTGGTAAAATGTCCTTTAGGAGCGCGTTTTTGTGCTGAATCGGATCCTCCCTGTAAACCGTTAAATCAGACTGATGGACCCTGTTTTCATTGGGTTTGAAGCATGGGAGTGGGTTTCATATCGTACGCCAAGATGACGCCGGAGTTCCAGGCGATGTCGAGGCCGGAGAGGGCGGCGGCCATGGAGAGGCTGAAGGGGCAGGCGGCGGAGCACGATGTCCACATGCTGATGTGGGGGCATCCCTACGGCGTCAACGAGAACCTGGTCATCGTATACCGGTCCGGGAAGGGGGTTGAGAACTATAACAACATGGTCCTCGATGACCAGAACGTCTACGGCGACTCGCGTACCACGGTTGCAGTACTGGAATACTGAGGGCACACGACGCCCTTCTCTAAACCGTTAAATCCTCCTCGTATCTAGGCTGAAGCGTATGATCATCGATATTCACTGCCATCACGTTCACGATACTCCTCCAGAGGCAGCAGCAGATTACCTAACAGGTATAGCCGGGCTCCGGGGGTTCCACAAGTCCCGGGAAGAGTTTGCTAAGTGGTGGGCCAACTATAATGTCGACCAGTCCACATACGACGACTTCGTGGGAAGGATGGACGAGGCGGGGATAGACAAGGCTGTGCTGCTCTACTCGGATAACTTGGACAATGGATACAGCGACGAGACACTCCTCGATATAAACCGCCATGTCTCCGACATCTCCAAGAG
>JABXKY010000161.1 GCA_013619005.1 Candidatus Bathyarchaeota archaeon
TGCGATCGACCACGCATAGACTACTGGGCAACCGAAGAGGTAACGGACAAACTGATGAGGCACCTCAAGGTGGCATCCCTGAGAGACCTATACGAAAAACTGGAGATCGATGTACCCATCAAGGTGGAGCCCAAGTACGTGGGACCACCGATACCACCCGACGAGGACGTCTTCGGGTGCAAATACCGGGACGTGGATTACGGCACCGGGTCATACAGGGAGTGCGTCACCCATCCTCTCTCCGGCTACAGGACGGTGGAGGAGATCGAGGCAAACTACACCTGGCCAGACATCGACGACTATGATTTCTCCACCATAAAGGAACAGGTAGCAGACTGGCACGACTACCCCATTAGTGGCGGTGGTTCCGAGCCCTTCCTGGACTACAAGAACCTACGGGGACAGCAACAGGGGTACATCGACCTGTTCCGCTACCCCGAGATCGCCGAGCACTGCCTGGACAAGATGTTTGATTTCCGCCACGAGTACACCAGGCGGATATACAGGGAGATACCCGGAGAGGTGACGTTCAGCTACGTGGCCGAGGATTTTGGGGCCCAGAACGGCCTCCTCATGTCCCCCAAGATGATAAGGGACATCTTCCTGCCCAGGATGAAAAGGATGAACGACCTGACCCACAGCAACGGCGTCCACGTCTTCTTCCACAGCGACGGCGCCATAAAGGAGATAATTCCCAACATGATCCAGATAGGGATAGACATCCTGAACCCCATACAGTGGAGGTGCAAGGACATGGACAGGGCTGAGCTGAAGAAAGAGTATGGGGACAAGGTGATCCTCCACGGGGCCATGGACAACCAGCAAACGCTGCCATTCGGGTCAACAGCGGACGTCAGGGCCGAGGTGCGTGAGAACATCGCCAGCCTCGGGCCAGACGGGTACATCCTTGCCCCATGCCACAACATTCAACCAATTACCCCCATCGAGAACATCCTGGCAATGTACGACGAGGCGTTGAAACTGATGAAAAAAGGCTCAACCTAAGAAAAAGAATCAGTCAAACTGCAAGAAACGAGCCGGGTTCTCGACCAACATCGCATGGATTTCCTCGTTGGAGACCCCGAGCCTACGCATCATCGGAACCACGGTCACGTGAATGTAGTCATACCCGAACCCACCGTACCGCCTCAGATCAGTCTTGTTGAAGACATCATGGGATATAAGCAGCTGATCAAGGAACCCGTAGTCGATGAGCTCCTTAATGCACTCGATTCGCTGCCAGTCACTAAGGGCATAAAAGGTCTTCTCAGGTAACACAATCGGGTTCATGAAGTTACCGAAGCTATCATACTCGATATAACACCCGGTCTCAGCCAGCTCAATAGTCAGGTCAACGTCCAGCCCATGCCTGTTGCTCAGGTGACTCATCGCAGTATGCCTGACATCTCCTCCGAACCCGCGATACATATCGATGATCTCCAAAGGTAGAGACTGGCTCCTCCCCGGGTGAATATTCACTGGAGCCCCGGTGATCCGCTGCGCACCCGCGACCGCCTCAAGCACCTTGACCTCTGTCTCCATCAACGGGTACGAGCACCCTATCTCCCCAATTACCCCTGCGCGGATACCTGTACCGTCCACGCCCACGGTGACGTCATGCACTATCCCCGCAGTCAATTCTTCAACAGGTCTACACACCAACTCCGGCGGATGACTGGCACCAACATAGTAACCGGACCCCATCACGATATGCACACCCGTCGCACGGGAAACACGTGCTAGTCCCTCCGGGTCACGGCGTAGTCCAATGTTCCCCATATCGACCACCGCTCCTCCGCTGGCATTCTTGAAGCGATTCAGTTCCTCGATGGCCACATCCTCGTCCAGCAGCCTCAGATTATCAACGCTACCCAAACTGTTTCGCTTTAACCACTCAAGGTTCTCGATCCTCACAGGCTCATACGCCAGTTCCTTCTCCTCAGGTTCAACGAACAGGAAACTCGCGTCCCAAAGAACGTGTTCATGAGATAGAGTTGCACCCAAATCACCTGAGTCAACGACTCCCAGAAC
>JABXKY010000112.1 GCA_013619005.1 Candidatus Bathyarchaeota archaeon
AGGATATCCGCGTCGACAGCCATGGTCACGTAGGATGCAATTGTGTCGTTGTCGCCTACCTTGATCTCCTGGGTTGCGACCGTGTCGTTCTCGTTGATAATCGGGATTACGCCCCAGTTGATCAGTGTCTCAAGTGTATTGGACAGGTTCCTGTTCCTCTCATCGTCCGTGAAATCGTCCCCAGTCAGCAAAAGCTGGGCGATTGGCTGTTCATAGTTATTGAAGAAGAACTCGTACGTCTGCATCAGGATACCCTGACCGACAGCCGCTGCCGCCTGGAGTTCCTGGATTTCATCCGGCCTGGGTAATCCTAGCCTGCCGAGGCCAGCACCGATAGCCCCCGAGCTGACGAGTATCGGCGCCCGTCCGTTCTTTATCTCCTTCATCAACATACTCACAAGGATGGCCACCTTACCGACGTCCAGCCGTGAGGCCTCATCGGTAATGCTGCTCGTGCCCACCTTTACCACGAACCGTTTTGTCTTCACCAACGAACTGATACATTCACTAGTCCTGTTACTCATCATAACCCTCCTGAGCCCAACCCGTTAGACGGATTAGGCGTGCTGAGGTATCCTGTAGACCGGCGGCGGACTCTGCCTCATTTGCAGAGTCTCGTAAGCACAACTGATTATTACGCCGGTCAAATACTTCACCAGTACATCATCCACGATTCCTTTTAGTAAAAAGGTTACCCTTTTTCCCGGAGCATAATCGTGAATCTTCACTCAGAATGTCTTTTCAGTGAATAACCTTGCTAGTCTATCATGGACAAGCAGGCATTGAAGAAACGGGTCATAGACGCAATAGACGCGAGGGCGAAGGAGATAATCAAGATAGGTGATGACCTCTGGAAGACCCCTGAGGTGGGGTACAGGGAGTACAAGACAGCCGAGTACATTGAAAGACAGTACGAGAAGATGGGCTGGTACTACGAGAACAAGCTGGGGATCACGGGCAGCAAGGCTTACCTCAATAAGAAAGGATCGAGACCAGCGGTCGCTATCGTCGGTGAGTTGGACAGTCTCGATGTACCGACGCATCCCGAGGCCGATCCCAAAACGGGATGGGTCCACTGCTGCGGACATCATGCGCAGGTTACCGCTATGCTTGGCTCGGGTTTTGGACTCAATGTCGTCAAGGATGAGCTAGATGGAAACATCGTGATGATGGGTGTCCCGGCCGAGGAGTTAATCCAGATGGATTTCCGCAACAAGCTTGTCGAGGACGGTAAGATTACTTTCATGGGTGGCAAGCAGGAGTTCATCCACATCGGCGCCATGGACGATATTGACATGACCATCGGCAGCCACAGCACGGGATCCTTGAAAGGTGCCAAGCTGGGAACGGGGGGCACAGAGAACGGTTTCATCGCAAAGCTCACCAAGTACAAGGGCATCGCGGCTCACGCAGGTGACCACCCCGATGAGGCGGTAAACGCGTTAAACGCGGCGTTGCTGGGCATCATGGGGGCACACGCAAACAGGGAGACGTTCAGGGACGAGGACCACATTAGGTTCCACCCAATTCTGACAAAGGCTGGCTCAATAGTCAACAACGTGCCCGCTGATGTCCATATGGAGAGCTTCGTCCGGGGAGCAACCGTCCCCGCCATTCAGGACGCCAATAATAAGGTGAACAACGCACTGAGAGCGGGTGCCATGGCCGTTGGAGCCGAGGTCGAGATCATTGACGTACCTGGCTACATGCCTTACCACAGGGACCCTGCTCTCGATAAGGTACTCAGGGAGAACTGCTTGGCGCTCACAGATGATGTACCACTGGGAGGCCATAGTTGCGGAAGCACCGATATGGGTGATTTCAGCTGCATCCACCCCACTACGAACTTGGTGATGGGTGGAGTCAGCGGGAGCCACCACCACAGCTCGTTTGCAATCGAGGACAAGATGAATCTGTACGTGCTCCCAGCCAAGGCGATGGCAGTAACCGTTATCGACCTGCTCTTTGACGGGGCGGTCAAGGCAAAGGAGATCATTGACCAATTTGCGTCTGTGGTACA
>JABXKY010000078.1 GCA_013619005.1 Candidatus Bathyarchaeota archaeon
GGACATCATGGACACGCTGAAGGTGGAGTCCCTTGAGATCCTGGAAGGCGTGGGCGGCGAGGCAAAGGTGGAGGCCTACGAGTCCATCGGTTTCTCCATGGAGCTCGTCGAGGAATCCTAACCTCTTTTTACACCCAATACCCATTCTTTTACTATGCAAGACGAAATGGTTCCTATATCCGAGGCATCCGAGCAGGTCAAGGTCACAACCCAGAGATTGGCCTTGCTTCACCTGGCGTTTTCAAGGACCCTTGTTGATAAATTTGGCTGGGCGGACGGCAAGCAGTTGATCCTGGACAGCATCAAGACCTACGGCGAGTACGTCGCCGACCGTACCAAGAAGGGGCATCAGGGTTTGCCAAAGTACGGGTTCTGGGAGAAACGGGAGGGCAAGCCGGACCTGTGCGAGCTGGGCAAGGTGATGCTTGAGATGGGCGAGGCCGAGCTGGGGGTGATGTACTGTCTTATAGATCCTGCTAAGACAATGGCGGCGGATGACTCTAGCAAGCTAATCCATACAAGGTGCATGATCCTGGGCCACGATGAGTGCCAGTTCTCCACGATTCCGACGAGTGAGTCTGATAGGGATTCATTCAAGGAAGGCGAGGACTGGACGGGTGTTGACCCGATTATCGACGAGTTCCTTGAGAAAGATTAGGGCTACTGGGTCCTGTACTTAGTGACGGCGGCGATGCCTCCGAAGCTGCGGAGGAGCATCTCGCCTTCCTCGATGTGGGTTGATATTATCTCGATCCTGGCCTCTGCGGTCTCGGCTAGTTTGACCAGCACCTCGATTAGGTCCTCTTTTTCCGTTATCTCGTAGTTGCCGGTTCCGCATTTTAGGCATTTCAGGCCCTTGACTTTTTCCTCGTAGGCCTCGAAATCGTCCATTTCGGTGATCTGGTGTTCATTGAAGCCGCAGCTCCTGCACTCCAAGGTGACGTACCATCGCCTGATGGCGTCGGAGACCAGGAGGACGTAGACGTTGACGTTCTTGAGCTGCTGGATTACCTCCTGCTCCCCGTAGGTGGATAGTCCGTCGTCTTCGCCCAGGTGTCTGAGGAATTCCTGCACCTCCTTTCGTTCCTGCATGTATCTTACCTGCTGGAGGAAGTCCCTGCTTCTGTTGATGACCTCTTTGACGCCCTCGTGGCCGGTGTACCCTACGTCCACTGTAGTGAGTATCTTTTCCTTGATCTCGTGGTGGAGGTAGTTGCCGTCGAGGAACTTTTCCTTGGTGGGGCCCGGGCCGCCGACTATGATGCCTTTGAGGTTTGGGGCGTTGAGGAAGTACTCGGTCAGCATGCCGCCGACCCTCTTGTAGTACTCGTTCAGGTGCATGGCCCTGAGTCGCTCGTATCGTCTGGATGACTGGCCTCCTGCCCGGGTCTTGCCGGCAACGCCCGATGAGATGTCCCTGAGGATGTCGGCGCGCTGCCCTTTGAGCATGGCGAAGGTGGCGTCCTTGGCGTCTATGACCAGGATGCCGTAGCTGTCCTCGTGCTCCAAGATGCTCCAAAGGGGGTCCAGCATGAACCTGTGCTCGCACCTGTAGTAGTAGATGCCGATGGGCTCTGGTGGGATGAGGGTGAATGTCTCCATCTCGCCGACTCCCATCTGGTCGCCGGCGATGGTGCCGGCGAATATGGCGAGGCCGGTGGGGGGCACGGCCTTGAACAGCTTGAGCCTCTCCATGGCCTTTGTGAGGGCGTCCTGGACGTTCTTCTTGGTGGTCTTGGATTTGATGTTGACGGCTGTGCCGTACTCGTTGCGGAGGTCCTGCATGACGTCATGGATCTGTTTGGTGGGCGGTATGTACACGGTGACCAGCTCTGTGCCTCGGCCTTCTAGTTTTTCTAGTTTCTCCAGCATGCGCTGGAACCGGAAGCGGTCTAACACGGGGTTATTTGATGACATGGCTGTTCACTGGGCGGTCTTTGATTACCTTGGGACGGTATATGAAGGTTGCCAAATTGGATTGTGTCAAGTGACGTGCAATAAGGAGAAAAATAC
>JABXKY010000212.1 GCA_013619005.1 Candidatus Bathyarchaeota archaeon
CCCATGAACCCAGCAAAAATCGCCACAATGAGCCCTTCGATTAGGAGCATGTAGAGGATCTGCCTGTGGTTCATGCCACGGGTTAAAAGAAGACCGATCTCCCTCTTCCTCATACCGAACATGACCTCGGTTATGGTCACCCCAAGATACCAGGCCGTGAAGAAAACAGGAAGGCTGACGATCATTGTGCTGGTCTTCATCTGATTGGAGTTGTTCTTGATAGCGGTCAGCATCTCACCCAAAAAGTTCCTAGGAGTGAAATAGAACTCGGCGCCCTCGGAGTTTATCTGCTCGTTGATGAAATCGATGGCCTCAATCGAGCCATCCATATCCCACGGATTGACAAGCCCCTCCCTGTCAAGGGAGATAAGGGCCACGCCGAACTGGTCACTTACAGGTCTCCTCTGCTCCGCGAATATCTCCCACATGATATCCATGTAAGTCTCCTCGCTCACCAGCACCATGTTGTAGCTCGGACGCTTCTGGCTTGGATCGTTTTTACTGAACAGGCTCTGGAGGTAGACATCGTACCTGCTGACAAAGAGCGTCCATTCCTCGTCCTCGACGCCCACAGCATCCGCTAATGGGAACGTGAATTGTCGATTCTCGAACCCAGGGGGGCTCTTCCACAGATATGTTTCAATCTCAACGATCACGGTCCCGTTTTCAACGAAAAGGGGCGCGTCCGCGGAGCTGGCGTCAAAGTATATCTCCCCGCGTTCAAACTGGTCTACGCCCACAAGCCCCTCGTAGAAGATGGAATCATCCGGGATGGCTACCATGTAGACGCCTTCAATCGTGGTATTGACGGTCCCAGGCTCAAAGAGCCGGATCGGGGTCCGCATGAAATAATCTAAACGTTCAACGCCTTCAACAGGCCCGAAGAACTCATCGATCTCGGATATATGGGTCTTTGTAATATTCTTGTCAGGGGCCATGGATATGATATCGTAGGGCGCCGACTCAAACACCTGTTCGATGGTCTTTGCCCCGATAACGTCCGCGCCCTGTAGGATGCCCGCGAAAAGGGTCGAGGCGAGCGCTACGCTGAGGAAAAGAGATAGGAATAGCCCTTTACCTCGAATAATCCGTTTTATGGCGTAATTGAACATCTCTAAACAGTCGCGACCCCTGTTTTAAAAAACTTGCTAAATTTGATGGAACCCATAAAGAAACCAGTTTTTCTTTAAATACTAATGTTTATATCGATTGCCCTGTTTTCAACTCCAGTGAATTTCATGTTCCAACTGATTGGACAATTATTACAACAAGAAAGCGAAATAGGGATGATACTGCAATCTCTTTTCAGTTTTGCATTCATCATATACCTGTTCTACGCACAACGCATTCAGGCCATGACTATGCTGCGCCAGATCGAGGTAAGCCTACGAAAGGTCAAGAGCCTCCGGGATGAGGGAAAAAAAATCGCGATCGAGGCAATCAAGGATTTCGGTAAGCCCGAGAAGGACCCGACGCCACAGGTCGAGAGGTTCATGGACCACTTCATGATACCACCGATCGGCATGGACCCAGCAGGAGTAGTCCAGAAGCTTGGAAAAATAATCAACGTAAGAGAGTTCACCTTCGAGCGTGAGGTAGCCCAGATGGCCCCCGAGGCAACACAACCCCAGAGGAACAACCTGGAGAACCTACTCGAGGCGGGACTTGCACTGAACATATACTACAAGGTCATCAGGCACTACTACCTCATGGGCAAGAAGACCATGAACATCTACGTCATCATGCAGATCCACATGATCCTGCCCATGCTAATCCAGCAGATCGAGGCATACAGCGCCGCGCTGCAGGCTTTCAGGGACGGCATCCCCATCGGCGACACAGTTGGACCCATCGTGGCAGCCAAGCTGCTGAACGGGGCCGAGGTCCGTGAGATCGCCAAGGAGATGGCTGCAGGGGAGATCGAGTACGAGGGACGCAGGGTCATTGTGACCAAGGCCTGGGGTCCGGGCGGAAGCGTCGGGAAGCCAGGTGACGCGATCCAGAACCTACTTGACGAGGAGAAAGGAAAGGTCAAGATGTTGATCACAGTTGACGCGGCCGGCAAGCTTGAAGGCGAGGGAGTCGGAGAGATCGCTGAGGGCGTAGGAGCCGCGATTGGCGGACCTGGCGTCGAGAAGTACAAGATCGAGAAGGCGGCAACCGATTACGAGGTCCCAATGTTCGCGGTAGCGATCAAGCAGGGAATGGAGCACGTGGTTGCGCCTCTAGTCGAGGAGCTCATGGACGCCACCGATAAGGCGGTGAGCAGCGTGAAGGGACTGATACTTGAGTACAGCGAGGAAGGAGACACGGTGATAGTGGCTGGAATCGGTAACACAGTGGGGGTGGCACAATGAGACTAATGGCAGACGAGGGAAACGCAAGGCCACTAGCCAGTGGGGCAAGCCAGAACTGGGTGAGCCTCGCATTGATGGTGGTCGTTGGAGCAATCGCTCTGGTGAGCCTATACATGGGGTTCCAGGAGTACGGCAACAACGAGATAGAGACGGCCTTCATGTACATACTCATAGGGGTCTCGGGTTTCGCAGCCATCGGCTTCAACTTCTTCAGGGCAAAGCCAGTTGTGAAGCAGGCCAAGGGACCGAAGGTGGTAGAGGTCATAACGACCTTGGAGTGCCCACAGTGCAACCTCAAGAGGGTTAGGGAGCACCAGGTAGGCGATTATATCTTCAAGAACGATGAGCCCTGCACACGGTGCGAGGGCAACATGGTCATCACCAGGATAAACGCCCGCAAGGAACCGGAGAAGAAAAAGAAAAACTAGGCGGTCGTTACTTCACACCCGTCCTCGGTTACGATGACGCTGTGCTCCGCCTGGGCTACAACCGCCCTGGTTCGCTCCAGGAGCTGGGGGTAGCTCGTAATTACTTTTGATTTCAGCAGCTCCTTGAAGGCCGCCACGCCGTCTGGCCCCTTGAACTTATGGAGCACCCACCTAGACGCAAAGGGCAGGGTCATGTACTCGCCTTGGATGAACTTCATCATGGTCTTTGCCTTGCCCTTGACGTTCCGCTTCTTCTGCATCTGGTAGATGTTGCTGGGCGCGCCGTCCGTGACCATCCCGTCTGCCTCCTTGGGGACCGCGAAGGGCTCGATGGCGTAGATATCTCCCTCCATGATCGTGTGGTTTCCGAACCCGCCAACGTTGGGGATGCTGTACCCCGGGGAATGAACTATATACCTGGCTAATTTGTGGCCAGTGAGGTTGCTTATGGGTTGAGCTCCCCTGCTCTTGATGGCGTTCTCTATCGCCGACCCAATGAGTCTTGCCTGTATTCCGGGTCTGATGGTTTGAATCGCCGCGTCAAGACCGGCCTTGGCGGCCTCGACAAGGTACTCGTATTCGGGGTTGAAACATTTGGATACGGCGGTATCGGCGATATAGCCGTCGATATGTACCCCTACATCAAGTTTGACGATGCACCCCTCCGGGATCACGGTCTTATCGTTGATGGGTGAGCAGTAGTGGGCTGCTACGTGGTTGATGTCCACGTTTGTTGGGAACGCCATCCTGGCACCCAGCTCGGCTACCCTCTTGTTCACCACGTCGCATATGTCGATGACCTTGTCTCCCGGTTTGATCTCATTTATCGTAGTGTCTCGTACCTTGGCTGCTATCCTGCCTGCTTCCCTGAGGGCGTCAAGAGGGTCCATAACGTCTAAGATGGACGTGAAATCAAAAAGGGTTACCCTAAAAAAATGGGTTACTTCACGACAAGGATCGGCTTGGTACAGCTCTCAACGACGTTCCTGCTGGTGCTACCCAGAATCCAGCCAGTGATGCCACCTATGCCCCTGCTTCCGATGACGATGAGGTCAACGTCGAATTCCTCGGCTGTATTAACAATCGTGCTGGACGGCTTGCCTTCCAGGAGCTTGATCTCGATCTTCATATCCGGGAAATGGTCGTTGATGTCATTCTTTGCCTCATTCAGGCTCTTGTTGTAGATCTCCTTCATCTTGTCCTGGTACTCTCCCATGTCCTGCGCAGCAGTGATGGGCGCCGCCCCGAAGCCCTCATCTGGGAAGACTGGCATCATGACCCGGGGTACAACTGAAAGGATCAACAACTCCGCGCCGAAAGGTTCCGCGAAGTTCACGGCGTGATCCAGGGAGTGCTTGCTTGCCTCGGATCCGTCAAACGCTACGAGTATTTTCTTGTACATATCCCTCACGTAATACGGTCTTCACGGGCTATAAAAACCAATCAGGAGTTTTCTCCCAGGGTCTGAAGGCACCTGAGGGCCCCGTAACGGTTGACGATGTTAAGCCACTCATCCTCGTCGTAGAAGCTGCACAGTCCCCTGCCATACTGTTTTGCCACCTCAAGGGTGAACCTGGTGGCCTCTTCAATGTCCGTGGGGTGGCTCGCTCCGGTGCCGCAACCTGGCACAGGGATCTGGGAGGTTATGGCCACGCCAACTACTGGTTTGTCCGTCGCGGTGCAGGGCTGCATGATGCTGTTGATGTGGTACAGCTCGTTCCCGTAGGGAGTGATGTCCTGTGTCGTTATGGGGCAGACCTTGGGTAACTCACCAGTGGTCCAGCCCATGATATCCAGTAGGGTATCGCTTACTTTGAGTACCCATCCCTCTTTCACCGTTGGGGTGATGGCGAATCCACGCCAGTTTGCCACCCTGTTCCCCTTTGTGGTGTCCACGCTCAGTATGGCGTCCATGTCCGGGTCCACCTCTTCCCTGTTCATGGTGGAGATGTCCACTGGGCTACCCATGAACGGAACGGGCTTGTGAGGCTTCACGGGCGCATCGGGGCAGATATGTGTTGAGATCACCACATCCCCATCCAGTTCATCCCCATTTACTCTCATATCCACAAGTTTCAGGGCGAGACTGAGCGCCACGACGGCCCCATCGGCGTCCGACACGAGGCCGATCTGTTCGGGTCTTGCCCCGATCCCACCCAGGCGACCGATGACGCCCAGGGTTTTAGCCGAACCTCCCTTGGTCTTTCCTTGGGTCCCCTGCACCTTGATCTTGATGAAATCTGTGCTTCCTTTCTCCCCCGTGATGGTCTTGACCTCGATATCTTTCAACCCGCGACCATGGAGAAACGCCCTGACACTATCCCCGCTGACCAGGGCAGAGTCCAGTAGCTCCATGACCTCGATCACCTGTTTGAGCATGAGCCTAAATTCACCCTAGAATAGAAAAAACCTGTGACCGGTTATGGTACTCTTAAAATCAATGCCTCTCTCGCCTCACCTGCGGGTACTCTGGAAATCATGGACAGGGCCGATGAAGAAGCGCTCCATAAGAAGATCAAGCTGCTCAAGGATTGTGAGAAGCGCATCAGGGAGGAGCGACATAGGCTTGAAGCCGAGT
The DNA here is from genome assembly GCA_013619005.1 of Candidatus Bathyarchaeota archaeon. Taxonomy (GTDB): domain Archaea; phylum Thermoproteota; class Bathyarchaeia; order TCS64; family TCS64; genus RBG-16-57-9. The sequence goes on from JABXKY010000212.1 coordinate 5,364, forward strand.
TACGGACTCTCAACTTCAAGAGATACACGGACCTTAGCGATAAATATGAGCTAAAAGAGGTTTAGTGCTACCGTTCAGCCCTGACGATGAGGCTGAAACGACCGTAATCATAGCGGTGTATCTGGATGCCCCCTGCCACGCCCTCGCTGTACTCTCCAGCTGTGCCGTCTCTAATGCTGATGGCTGCCTCGTAACACTCCTTGATGAGGTGCTTCTCCATCTTGGGCTCGTTGTGGCTTGGCATCACCCACTCGTACTCCGGGATGAGCGCGGTTATCTTCCTGAAGCTCTCGATGAACTGGTCCAGGCTAGTGGTAGGTGCATAGATATAGATGGGTGCAGGGTAGAAGCTGTCCCCAGTCCAGAATATCTTGTTCATCCTGTCGAGGATACAGATGCTGTCTGGGCTATGCCCAGGTGTGTGGATTACATCCAGCGTCCTGCCCCCAAGGTCGATTATGTCACCCTCCTTGAGCCACTTGGTCACATTGAAAGGGTGAATCCTCCAAGCCTCAACGTCCAGGTAATCAGGCAGGGCCTTCCAGACCATGTCTTCGTTGAGGTAATGTCCCATCTGCTCACGGGTCTGACCGTTCTTTGCCCTTTCCTTGCTGAACTCCGTTTCATATACAAGCACCTCATCGAACTGGTGGTTGCCGCCGATGTGGTCGCCGTGGGTGTGGGTGTTAAGGACCATCACGGGTAGGTCAGTGATCCCGTCGACTACCGCCTTGATGTCTCCGATTCCGTTACCGGTGTCGATGATGACGGCCTTCTCTTCGCCGAGAACAAGGTAGCTTATGACCTCCTCGAACTGTCCGTCCTCGTATATAGCGTAGACAGTGTCGGTTAGCTTGTAGACCTCAAACCACTGGTCGGGTTGGTCTACCTTCTCGTAATCTCCCCACACCAATCGGGGAAGCTTCTCGTACCACTTCGTGGGGACAATGATGTTACTCTCGGTATCGTCTGAATAAGCCATAACAGTGAACCAAGCTCCTCAGTTAAAGTAATTTTGTCCAGGTACGGTAAAAAAGGTTTTTTTCCTGTGGAGTTTGTGTTTACCGATACGTTTAAACAATATTGCTGTGGATGGTAGCTGGGTAACCGGCCAAAGGGCGTGGGACCCACCCGAACCCATTCCGAACTCGGAAGTTAAACCACGCTCCGTTTGCGACATTAGTGATGTCTTCGGCTTCGCGAAATCGCGA
>JABXKY010000027.1 GCA_013619005.1 Candidatus Bathyarchaeota archaeon
GCATAGCTCCGACATAACTCGCTCGGTTGTCTTGGGCTCGTCAAGAAGGGCCTTGATATCCTCGATGATGCCCAGTGTGGTGGCTACGTTTTTTACCACAAGTCCTCTGATGTCATCAACGGGCTTGGTGTGGGCCGGGATGAACCCGCTGCACTCAATCCCCTTCAGCCTGTCAAGGGTCTCAAGGTGGTTCCCCACGTCCTGGACCACCGGTATCCTGTACTTGTCGATGACCCTCTCGGAGAAAACGGTGTCGGCGCAGAAGAGGACTTCGTCCACGAGTACCCCGACTTGGTTGAAGCAGTGACCCGGCAGGGGTATGATCTCCACCTCCAGGTCGATTATCTCCCGTTTTCCCGGCTCGATGATGTGGTCCACGGGCGACGGTTTGGCTAACACGAACTTGTTTCTCAGGTTCCTGATGGGTGTGGCACCGTGGAACAGGTAGATGGGCTCCAGGATGGGGTTCTGGATGATCCCTGACTCGATGGAGGGCGCATAGACTTGGGCCTTCAGGTTTCTAGTAAGATAGTCGTTGCCCCCGAAGTGGTCGGCGTGGCTGTGGGTGTTGATGATGGCCTCAAGCCTGAGCCCCTCGGCCTCCAGGGCTTTCCTGATGTTCCTGCCCGAGTCCCTGTCCAGCCCCGTGTCGATGACGGCGCACCTTTCCCCGTTCCGCAGGACGCCGATGTTGACGGCGCCTGGGATGTACGCGACGTTGTCGGTTACCGCTACAAGCTCCAAGATTGTCACTCCCATGAATGTGGGGTGTCAGAGTGAAAAGCTTTGATGAAAATGTGTGAGGTCTGGTTAAACAGATTCTTCAGTAGAGCTACTTGTGGCGCTTTATGCGGTCTACCTTGCGTTCGTTTTTCCTGTAGGCGAACTTGCGGCTGGTGTTAATCTTTGTGCGGTGGAACTGGTATCTGTCACCGTCCTCGGTTGCCATGGCGGCGTAGAAGGCGTCATAATCGATGTCCTTTATATGGAGTTTATTGATTAGGTCGTTGAGCTCCAACTGTCTCTCGTTTTCTGCGCCATCAAACTTATCTGAGTACTGGTTATACGCGGCCATGAACTTGAAGTCCATCCCTTCAAAACTTCGCTTCTCTACTGTTTCACTCATACTGTTACGTCCGAACAGGTATCTTTCAACGTCACCCCATTTGAAGATTCTGATCATATATGACGGCCCATTCAGGTGATCATTCATCGATGATTGATAAAATGGTAGCCCAGGAGATAATGGGGTCTAGGTACGCGCGCTAAGTAAACCACACCGCTTACACACACCTTTATAGAATTAGTAACTTATTGTGGGACTTTTTCAGTAAAAAACACACAGAGAAGTGGTAGAAATATAGAGTTATCTATTGCCTTTCCAGAGGAGGTCAAAGAGTACTCGGTAGCTCTGGACTATTGATGAGTAGTTTGTCCACAACCCGTATACGTTGTTCTTGTCGTTAGCCATGAGCAGGATCATCTCCCCCTTGTCGTTGATGAAGAACCCAGGCATCTCCTCGCCTTTCATGTACGCAAAGTCGCCATCACCGATGTCAAGCTGGTCCATGACGTAGCTGCTTGTGGGGGAGTAGTTTGTCATGAGCCTCATCATAAGGCCCTCGTTCTCCACCTTCTCCTCGGCGTCGTCCAGGAACGGGGTGTTGTAAAGCCAGATCAGGTTGTTATCTGAGACCACCATGTTGAAGCTGGACTCGCTTCCATGGAGAAGCTCGTTTAACCTCACACTGATATGTTTCTTTCCCTCGAGAACCTGGAATGTCTCCTTAGTGTGGCTGACGGATTCAGGCTCTGGCAGGCTTGCCCAGATCTTCAAAAGCTGGGCCTTATTCTTCTCCATCTCGAATATCTTCTGGCGGCGTTCCTCGATGAGATTAGTGAGAACGTTCTCGAATGGAACAGCGATGAACTTCATAGGTCTCTCCATGATCCTGCTGACAAGTCCCTGGGACTCCAGCCTCTTCAGGATCTTGTATCCCTCCGTCC
>JABXKY010000116.1 GCA_013619005.1 Candidatus Bathyarchaeota archaeon
CCAAACACATATGCAGCTTGTGTACGGGGTAACAAACATATGTAGCGTGCGATATCCTGTCCGGCCTGCTGTGCCGCTCCAGATAGATTCGTTGAGGACACCTGCGCGTAATAGCCTTGTTCTGTGGCCGCCTGGGCTGCTGCCTGACATGCCTGTTCGTTGTTGGCAATGATGACATTCTGCACGTTGTCCAGGTGTTTTGGGGTTTCAGGGATGAGTCCTGCCGCACCTTTTTGGATGACGTACTGCACTTCGGCACAGGAACTCCAGAGTTCATAGCGACGAAGCACCTGTTCCGCCTCGGTAAAGGTGCTGCTGTCAGAAGCCGTAGGGCCCGAGGCAATGGAGTCCAGTGGGTTTCCGAGCACGTCAGATATGATGAGCGAGAGAATCGGCGCGGTACATCGAGTGGCTAACTGGCCGCCCTTTATGAGGGAGAGGTGTTTACGTACGGTGTTGAGCTCTTGGATGGTACAGCCGGCTCTGAGCAAGGCCTGCGTCAGACGCTTTAGGTTCTCAAGCGAGATGCGTGGTTGACACAGCAGGGATGATCCGCCGCCTGAGATAAGGGCTATGAGTAGGTCGTTGCTGCAAGCCCGGTCGACGATGGAGAGAAGGTGGCGTGTAGCTGCCATATTTTGGGGTGAAGGATAGGGATGGGTGCCGGTAAACACTTGGATGCCGGGGACGGTAGCATCAGTGGTCGTGATAATGGCACCGTCGTCGACGGCTATGTGCTGCAGGGTTGCCTGTGTCATTCCCACACTGGCCTTCCCAACGCCGATGAGATAAATATGTGAACATTGTGCAAGGTCATAGGTTTGTCCCTGCACGATCAACGAGTCACCATCCCGTGATATGGCCTGCTCGACGGCACCTGTGGGGTTCACAGACTGCAGGGCAGCATCGAGAATGAGGAGGGCATCCCTGCGGGCCTGCCGAGTGTCACCGGAGGCATTAGCTATCACTTGGTCAGTATTGGTTAGGTACATGATTTCCTACCTGCAAGCAAATCTCTTTTACTGCGGGGGATTATGAACATCAACTGTGGTGAGTGTATAGGAGACAAAGGCGTCCTTTTCATCCTGGAATAGGGTATCATTTCCATCCAGATAGCCGTCTCCTTCACCGGTCTGGGTCCTTCCGATGGTCTCGGCACCAAGATAGTAAGTGATGGTCAGCCCTTCATCCTGGTCGTCCAACCCGTTGATATCAAGGAGGTCCCTGCCAATCGTATCGTCATCATAAAGCTCGATGCGCACTTCATGTGAGCGATCATCGCTGACATTGACGGTTATGCTCCAGTTCAGTGTCGTCATGGTGTCAATACTGACCTCCTCAGGGCCAGCGGCCGGTAGCTCACCGACAAAGTCGCCATCCACATAGATGTCAAAGGTAGCTTCGGCAGGATCCTGGATGTCTCTGTCAAAGAGACCGTCGATTGGGTCCCAGATCCGCAACTCGTTGATACGTATGTTGATAGCAGCGTCGTGGAGCGGTATGAGATCAAGGCCGTCCGAGATGCCATCCTGATCGGTATCAGGATTATTCGGGTCGGTGCCCCGTACATACTCCTCGTAGTTTTGCAGACCATCGCCATCGGGGTCTGTGGTCCGGTCTGTTGGGTCGTCAGGGTTTAATCCATGTTCGTCCTCCCATACATCGGGCATGCCGTCTTTATCGCTATCGTCTTCATCGCGTCCATTGGAGGAGCTGTTGTACAGAAACGGAGCGATGATGATGGCCGCAATCACCAGCAGGGCGATAATGAAGAGAGAAATAAGCACTTTTTCCGAGGAGCCCTTTTTTGGCTGCGATGGCGACTCTACGGGTGCCCCGCAAGCCTGGCAAGTGACAGCACCGTCTTGATTTGCCTCACCACAGATAGAACAAATAACTGCCATACTTCCCAAACGTTAATTCAGTATAGCCTTAAAAAAGTATTCGTGGCAGTTAGGGTTCCGTAAGAATCGTCTCGATGAGTTTGCGGAAATCGGAGGGAATGGT
>JABXKY010000294.1 GCA_013619005.1 Candidatus Bathyarchaeota archaeon
GTGGGCTCGGAGATGTGTATAAGAGACAGCCCATGGTGTATATGTACGTGTAAGCCTTGAGGCTGACGCCCACGTTGCCGTGGAAGCCGTGGACCTTGCCCATGCTCATGGGCTTGTCATAGTCCAGTTTGTACACGCCGTCCTCCTCGATGATATCGGGGATTGGTAGGTACTTTGCCAGGAATTTCTTGACTGCCACCGGACCCGCGCCTGGTCCTCCGCCGCCGTGGGGCGTGCTGAAGGTCTTGTGCAGGTTGCTGTGGATGATATCGAAGCCCATGTCGCCTGGTCTGCACCAGCCCATGATGGCATTGAGGTTCGCGCCGTCGTAGTACATGAGGCCACCCGCCTCGTGTATGATTTTGCTGATCTCACTGATCTCCGACTCGAAGATGCCTATAGTGTTGGGGTTGGTCAGCATCAAGCCCGCTGTCTGGGGGCCGACCGCCGCCTTCAACGCCTCAAGGTCAACCATCCCGTGATCGTTGCTCGGTATCTCGACCGTCTTGAAGCCAGCCATGTGGGCGCTAGCCGGGTTAGTGCCGTGGGCGCTGTCAGGGACAATGATCTCTGTCCTCTGCTCAAGCTCGCCACGTTCCCTGTGATACTCCCTCATGAGCATGATGCCGGTCCACTCGCCGTGTGCTCCAGCAGCTGGCTGCAGTGTGGCCTCGTCCATTCCCGTGATATCCAGGAAGTGCATCTTGAGGTTGTAGAGCATCTTCAGGGTTCCCTGTGTTGTCTCAGGGCTCTGAAGTGGGTGCTGGCCCGCCATCTTGGGGTGGCCGGCCATCAACTCGTTGACGATGGGGTTGTACTTCATGGTGCAGCTTCCCAGCGGGTATATCTTACCCGCGTTGACGCCGTAGTTCATCTGGCTCAGCCTGACGTAGTGGCGCAGTACCTGCATCTCCCCTACCTCGGGTAGGTCTGGTGCCTCGGTCCTTAGCAGGCTCTCTGGTACTAGCTCCTCGGTTGGGATCTCGGTTACCAGCTCTGGCTCCAGCTCGGTGAGCATGTGGCCTATTCTGCCTGGTTTGCTGTGCTCGAAGATGAGCGGCTCTTTCCAGTCTGCTTGTCTGTAAGACATGGTTAACCCTCCAGAGCCTCCTTGAGGACGGAGACCAGTAGGTCTATGTCCTGCTTGCTGTGCATCTCGGTGACGCAGTAGAGCGCGGTCTCGCCCAGCTCGGGGAAGCTCTTGTTGAGAGGTATTCCCGCCTGTATGTCCGTTGCGCTGAGGGCCGCGTTTACTTCCCTTAGTGACTTGTACTGGAAGTTCACGGTGAACTCCTTGAAGTGGAAGCTGTTGAACACTGGTGCCCTGACGCCCGGCAGCTCGCCTATCCTCTTCTGGGCGTACTTGGACTTGCTCATAATATGCTCCCCCAGGTCCTTCATGCCCTGTGGGCCCATGAGGCTCAGGTATACACCAGCCGCAACGGCGTTCAACGCCTCGTTACTGCAGATGTTGCTCGTGGCCTTCTCACGCCTGATGTGCTGCTCACGTGTGGCAAGAGTCATGACGAAAGCTTGCCTCTGGTCCTTGATGGTCTCGGTTAACCCGATGATCCTGCCCGGCATCTGGCGGATGAACTTGTTGTCGTGCTTGCACGCCATGATTCCCAGTAGTGGGCCGCCGTAGCTCATGTGATTTCCGAGGGGCTGTCCCTCGCCGACCACCACATCGGCGTCATATTCACCAGGTGCCTTCAATATGCCTAGGCTCGTCGGGTCTACGCCCACAACGAACAGTGCCTTGTTGTCATGCGCTACCTCACCGATGGCTGCGGCGTTCTCCTCGGCGAACCCCAGGTAGCTGGGGTTCTCGATGTAGACCATAGCGGTCTCGCCGTCGGCCTTCTCCTTGAGGTCCTCCATGTCCATGAGGCCCGTGGTCTCGTCGTGGTTTACTGCCTCGACAGTGATGCCCGCGGGCTCCGTGTATACCTTTAACACTGATAGCCTGTCTGGGCTCATGAGGTCAGGTACCAAGAGCTTTTTC
>JABXKY010000273.1 GCA_013619005.1 Candidatus Bathyarchaeota archaeon
AGATAATGTAGAGCCATAAATGAATGTATGTGGGTTTGAGGCCAATACTATAGGGGAAACTATAATATTGTGGCTGGGTTCAGTATCGACAATCGGTGAAATCGCAGCCTTGGGAATCGTCGAAGTCAAGAATTTAACGTACTCGTACCCGAACGCCTCGAAGCCGGCGATAGAGGATATCAGCCTCTCCATAAATCCGGGTGAGTTCATACTGTTGACAGGCCCCAGCGGTTGCGGAAAGACCACCTTTTGCCGGGCATTGAATGGTTTGATACCCAAGTTTTACAACGGGACACTATCCGGGTCTGTCCACATCGCGGGCTTGGACGTCGCGGAGCACTCCACTATGGAGTTAGCCCGGCACATTGGCCTGATATTCCAGAACCCGGATAACCAGATCTTCGCGCTCACGGTCGAGAAGGACATCGCCTTCGGGTTAGAGAACCTTGGCGTGCCCAAGGCGGAGATGTACAAGGAGATCGATTGGGCGGCCGAGGTAACGGGTATAGAGTCCCTCAGGCTCAGGGCAACCCACGAGTTATCGGGGGGCCAGAAGCAGAGGTTGACCATTGCCTCCGTTCTGGCGATGCACCCAAGCATCATCGTCATGGATGAGCCCACGTCATTCCTGGACCCTGTGGGGGCCGAGCACATATTCGAGGTGCTAAACCGGCTGAACAAGGAGCACGGAATGACCATCATCATCATCGAGCACCGTATTGATATCGCCGCAAAGTACGTCGACAGAATCATCGTCTTCGACAAAGGACGTGTAAGGAGTGACGGCAAACCCGGTTTGATCCTCGCAAAGGAGGATACGAGACTCCTGGGCGTTGGGATTCCCAGGATTCTTGAGCTTGCAAAGAGGTTCAATGACCACGAGGCCATGTTCAACGAGCTGCCTTTAACATCGGATCAGTTCTACGACAATATCAAGGTCTACCTTAAGGAACAGGAGTTTAACGACAGGAAATCCAGACTGCCACCCGACATGCTTGACCTGGTGGGTGAGCATCACCACTCCCCCCTGATCCAAGCAAAGGGCATCGTTTTCGATTACCCTGGTAACGTGCACGCGTTAAGGAACGTCGACCTGACGATCAACCAAGGGGACTATGTGGCCATCATGGGTGAGAACGGGGCCGGTAAGACAACCCTTGTTAAGCATTTCAATGGGTTGCTCAGGCCAAAGGAGGGCTCGGTTTTCCTTGACGGCGAGGATATCTCTAAACAGAGCGTAGCGCAGCTCGCAAGAAGGGTCGGCCTCGTGTTCCAGAACCCCGACGACCAGCTTTTCGAGGAGACCGTGGAGAAGGAGATAGCTTTCGCGCTGCGGAACTTTGGGGTGAAGGAAGAAGGTGTTGAGAAGAGGGTTACATGGGCGTTGAACCTCCTTGACCTCGACCAGTACCGCGAGAGCAGTCCCTTCACCCTTAGCGGGGGGGAGAGAAAGAGGGTGGCCCTCGCCTCTGTTCTTGCGTGGGACCCGGAGGTCCTTGTGCTTGATGAGCCCACTATAGGTCAGGACTATGGACAAAAGGAGAGGCTCCGCCACTTCCTGAACCAGTTAAGGACCCAGGGCAAAACGGTTGTGATAGTAACCCATGACGTGGAGTTCGTGGCTGAGAGCCAGCCTCATATAGTGTTGATGTCTCAGGGAAACGTCATGGCGGAGGGATCGACGAAATCTATCATGAACCAGACCGAGCTGCTGGCACGGTGCAGCGTCGCTCAACCCGAGATAACCCGCCTGTTCAATTACCTGGAGCCATATGGATTACCCAAAGACGTCGTTGACGTCGATGAGGCGCACCAGCTCCTCAAAAGAAAGATCGAGGAGGCCGAGAAATGAGCCTCCTGGAGAGCCTACGGTTTACACGCGGCGACACAGCCATCCACAACCTTGACCCCAGGGTCAAGTTCATGATGACACTTGTGTTTTTCTCCACATCAGTGATGTTCCTCCACGTGGTGCCACTGGCGTTCGTGTTCCTCATCCAGATACCGCTTGTACTGAAGGCCAAGGTGTTCAGTGAGTGGTCAAAGTCCATCAAGGGCGCGGCCTTCATCTCTGGCTTCATCTTCGTGACCAACATGGTTAGCTTCTATTACTTCAGAGATGGGAACCTGACTTGGGATCTTGTGGAGTACTCGTTGTCGCTGACCATGCGTTTTATCGTACTGGTGACTAGCTTCAGCATCTTCTTCATCACAACCTCCCCCGACAAGCTGAGCCTGGCGTTGGAGAAAGCCAGGATACCCTACGAGTTCAACTTCGCGTTCATCACGGCCATCAGGTTCGTGCCTGTCCTGGCGGACGAGGCCCAGACTATCATGGACGCCCAGAGGAGCAGGGGACTTGAGCTTGACAAGGGTAATTTCCTCACGAGGATCAGGAACTATATCCCCATCCTTCTCCCGTTAATAATAAACAGCATCAGGAGAAGCCTTGAGCTAGCTGAGGCAATGGAATCAAGGGCATTCGGAGCCACCGAGGATAGAACCAACCTCTACGAGCTCAGTTTAACCAGAACCGATTGGACGGTCCTTATCGTAATCATCCTTTTCTTTGCCGCTGCGTTATATGCGAGGCTATACCTGCCCGATTTCCCGAGTTTGTTAGGCTTTGGGCCTGTTTTCTAGGCCAATTTTCGTATCAATTGTTGTTTGTACCTGTTTTCCATGTAATAACCAAGTTTATATTAAACCAGCCTTGATAAATAGCAAGTAATGACCATAATTACAATTGTATCTCAGTACCAACTCGGTATGAGTTTGTTATGGTTAGACGACATGATTCAAGATTAAAAAGGTAATTTCAATGATACATATGGAGCCAAGAAAGGTACAAAAAGTCGGCTATTCAACACTCTCGGTTTCGATACCTATGGTCTGGGCCAAAAAGACTGGGATTAAGAAGGGAGACGTCGTTTTCCTCAATGAAGAGAACGACGGAGCGCTAAGAATTACACCAGAGCCCAGCAAGGTCGAGGACAACATCATCCACGTTGTCAACGTTGACAAATGCGATAACACGAAAGTACTTGCTAGAGTAATAGTCGGGAACTATGTTCTTGGAAGAAACCTCGTTAGGGTGGAATCCGAAAGGCGTCTAATGAGGGAGCAGATCCAGGCCATACGATCTGTAACGCAGAGGCTGCTGGGCATCGGTATCATCGAGGAAAGCGACAGGCATCTACTTCTACAGTGCAGCATAGATCCCAAGAACTTTCCTTTAGAGACTGTAATCAAGAGGCTGAACGTAATCACGAGCATCATGTTCAAGGAGAGCTTGGACGCCTTAATGGACAGGGACATGGAGCTGGCAAAGGACGCCATAGCCCGTGAGCACGAGGCAGACACCATATTCTGGCTTCTAGTGAGGTTGCTTGCCTCCGCCCAGCAGAACAGGGTGGTCTCTGAGGCCATAGGCATCGTTGACTCCATGGAGATCATGGAGTTCAACCAGATCGCATGGTACCTTGAGATGATCGGCGACAGGCTCAACTCCATTGCCGGTAACATCATCGCCCTTGAGGAGAATCGAAACGATGATGACGAGGACCTCTTTGAGAGGTTAAGTCAGATAGGTCAAATCGTTTACACCATGTTCGATCAAGCAATGAAGAGCGTCTTCGATGGCGATCTTAAGGTGGCAAGTGATGCCGTGGACCTGTACGAGGCTGTGGGTCATGAGGAGGACTCGCTGCTCAAGGAGTTCCAGGAGAACCACGACCCTGAGCTTGTGGCCCATGTGAATGAAATCGCGTGGGAGCTAAGGATCATCGCAGAGTACAGTTCTGCAATCGCCACGATATCCATTGACAAGGTTCTGTGGGGCGAGAACGATATATGTACCGTGCTCAAGACTGACGACTAGGTCTCGACTTCTGTCCCACCCTTTTGGCTTTTATCTCAACAATTTGTAATTATTTATGTAATTACCCTATATACAGTTCTTCGGTGAATCGATAGGGTAATTATGCTGGAAGGGTTTAAAAGACCCCTGTTGGTGTCTATAGTCAAATTATACTTAAGGAAAAAGATCATTTATGCCACGATTCAAGCAAACTGAAGAAATCCTCAAGCTGATGCATAACAAGGAGAAGGTCCGTAACATCGGTATCATTGCCCACATTGACCACGGCAAGACCACCATGAGCGACAGCCTCCTAGCTATGGCCGGCCTGATGGCTCCCAATAGGGCTGGAGAGGCCAGGGCTCTTGACTTCCTCGAGGAAGAGCAGAGGCGAGGCATCACCATTAAGACGGCAAACATAAGCCTCCTCTACGAGGAGGACGGCGAACAATACGTTATCAATCTCATTGACACACCCGGTCACGTAGACTTTTCAGGCAAGGTCACCAGGGCAATGAGGGCTCTAGACGGCTGTGTGCTGTTGGTTGACGCGGTTGAGGAGTTCCAGATCATGACCGAGGTCAGACTAAGGGTAGCCCTGGACGAGTTCGTTAAGCCCGTCTGTTATATCAACAAGTTCGATAGGCTCATTAAGGAGCTCAGGATGGACGCAGGTGCGATCCAGACCAAGTTATTGAGAATAATCAACAAGTTCAACGAGATCGTCCAGACCTACGGTCCAGATGAGATCAAGAACGAGTGGACAATCAACGCCGGCGACGGACAGGTGGCCTTCGGCTCGGCTCTTGACAGGTGGGGCTTCACCCTTCCTATGCTGGCCAAGAAGGGACTGACGCTGCCCAAGATCCTTGAGATGTACAAGAACGACGAGCTGGAAAAGCTGCAAGAGTTGCTGCCGCTGAGCGAGGCCATTTTGGGTCTGGCGGTGCACAAGCTTCCGAATCCTGATGAGCACCAGCCAAGGAGGATCCCCCACATTTGGAAGGGGGACCCTGACACAGTCATGGGCAAGAACATGCTTGCCGTAAACCCGAAGGGTCCACTTGTTATCTGTATCAGTAACGTCATCATCGACCCCCAGGCGGGAGTCATCAGCACCGGCAGGGTGTTCAGCGGAACAATCCGCAAGGGAGACACTCTCAACCTGGTCGGCGCCGAGAAGACGGCCAAGGCACAACAGGTTAGCATTTACATGGGCGCATACCGTGAGATTGTAGACGAGATCCCGGCCGGGAACATCGTGGCCCTCATGGGCTTATCAGAAGCCCGTGCAGGCGAGACCATCGTTGGACCTGAGCTGTTGGGCATTGCTACTCCTTTCGAGTCAATTAAGTACGTATCCGACCCCGTCCTGACGGTGGCGGTCGAGCCGAAGAAGCCAACAGATCTACCCAAACTCATTGATGCTATGCAGAAGATGAGCATCCAGGATCCCAACCTGGTGACGACCATCAACCAGGAGACAGGGGAGTACCTGCTGAGCGGGATGGGCGAGCTTCACCTTGAGATCGCCGTTAAGGACCTGAAATCCATGCATCACCTTGACATTATCCAGACAGAGCCAATGGTAGTGTACCGTGAGGCGATCAGGCAGGAGGCAGGGCCGTTCATGGGCAAGAGCCCCAACAAGCACAACAGGGTGTTCTTCCAGTTCACTCCCCTTGACCCCAAGATCATTGAGCTTATCCGTGCGGGTGAGCTCAGCGAGATCGTCAGCGCCTCAAGGCGTGAGGACATCCTCAAGACTGAGATGGGGTGGACCACCCGGCAAGCCAGGCGGGTTTTCGACGTCAACGAGAACGCCAACCTGCTCATCGACTCAACGGTGGGTATCCAGGGACTCAGGGAGGTCAAGCAGCATATCCGCAGCGGCTTCCAGTGGGCCCTGAACGAGGGACCCATCGCCGGTGAGCGCGTCAGGGGCGTCCTCATCGACATGGTCGATATCAAGTTGCACGAGGACCCTGTCCACCGTGGACCGGCACAGATGCTGCCCGCCGTTAGGCAGGCGCTCTATGCGGGTATCCTTAGCGCTAACCCCACTTTGCTGGAGCCAATCAGCCTCATCCAGGTCCGTGTACCTACGGCCGAGATGGGTAACGTGACTGGTCTCCTAAGCAAGAAGAGGGGAAGCATCAGGAGCGTCGATCAGGAAGGACCAGTCGTCAACGTACAGGGATTCCTCCCCGTTGCGGAGTCGCTGGGTCTGAGCCAGGAGATGCGCTCCGCAACGAGCGGTACGGCTTTCTGGCAGATGACATTCGACCACTACTCGCCGGTACCTGACAGCATGCTGTTGGACATCATCAAGAAGACAAGGACTCGCAAGGGCATGAAGCCAGACCCGCCGAGGGCAAGCGAGTACATCGTCAGGGAGTAATCCCTTTTTATCCCCTTTTGCATATTCTTACTCCTAGAGATTAGTGAGCTTCATTGATCAAGAACAAGGACAGTTTGATTGGGAACCCAAGGGACGATGTTCTCCAGAGGCTTAGACACGATGCCTGTGTCATATTGGACAACGCGTTGAGCGCGGTTGACCCAAAGGAGGCCGTGCTGAACGCCCTTTCCCTTGAGGGTGACCTTCTCTCATATGAGGGGGGCTCAATTGACCTCTCAAGGAC
>JABXKY010000103.1 GCA_013619005.1 Candidatus Bathyarchaeota archaeon
TGGGTGTAAGACATTATTTGTCGGGGCTATAATGGGGGAGGAAAAAGAGACATGGTATTAGTTGAGAAAGCGCTAAGCTTCGCTCGTTCAGAACTGGTAGAGGACACACGTAAATTCCTATGGGGATCTAAAATTAGACCCGTAATCGACCTAACAGGAATCATCAAGGGCGTAATGGCACTGGAAGAAATGGACCTGTACAACATAGAAGACAATGTCGGCAGGGCCACCACAAAGATCGACCTTGGCGTAGAGCTCTACGATATGGAAGCGAACTGGGATTAACCCTAGCTCAGCCTTTTCATAAAATTCTTGGCGAACCACTCGCCAAACCTAGTGTGTGATCCACCTACCCTAGTACGACCCAGTTTGATCGCTTTAATTACATCAAGGTAACCAGCGGACTCGGATTCAACAATCGTGTAAGCCCTCCCAATAGTCTCAGGGAGGTGTGAATCACTCCCACCGGTAACAGGAAGCCCCAGCCTATCAGCTAGCTTCTGATTCAAGTCGCAGATGAACTCGTATGGAAACTGGGCGCTGTTCGCCACCTCGATTGCGTCAAGGTTAGCCGCCTTGACCTGATCCATCTGCGGCCAACTCCTCGGCAGCCCATATGGATGAGCCAGGATAGCCATCGCGCCCTGGTCGTGGATGAGGTCCACCGTCACAGCCAGACCCAACCCTGTAGGTACAACCTCGGTTGGGTCAAGGACGAGGACGTGCGCCCTCCTAGCGGAAACCTCCATCGCTGGAACAAAGACAAGGTCCCCCGATTTCTCGTGGGCCTCATCAAGTCCCTTGATCGTGTCGTGATCCGCTAACGCGTACCCGTCGAACCCCTGTTCCTTGATACGCCTGTTGATCTCGTCTATGGAGTTGAAGCTGTCAGGCGAGTAAACGGAGTGTACATGAAGGTCCAGCTTGAGCTCCATTTGTGTTCAGAAAGAATAGAGCCGAGGGGCTTCTATTTGTTACGATGAGGGCTTGCCTGAGGCCCTTGATATCCTCCGGGACAACGTCTCCCCCAGCTCTTTTAACCTCTCCTCGGAGAGCTGTTTGAACAGGGGCCTTGGCTCATTGAGCTTGTACCCCACATTCAAGGCCCCCAGAGCCTCGTCCAGGCCGTAGCCGTTATGGTCAAGTCCCAGCTGCCTATAGATCTCGTAGGCGTGGAACGGGAACACGGGCTCACCAAGGATGGCTATCGCCCTGCTGAGCCACACGGCGTTGTGGATGATGTCCCTCGCCTCGTCGGGATCTGTCTCAATGACCTTCCATGGCTCCCTTTCCTGGAGGTACCTGTTGCCAGTAATCGCCAACCCAAGAATGGTGTCACAGATCTTCTTGAACTCATAGTTCTGGACGTATCCAGTGATGTCCGCGATGGCCTTCTTGACGGCTCCCTCGATCTCGGGCTCGATGAAGCCCGAGGGTACCTTCCCGTAGTTCCTGTACGCGAAAAGGAGGCTCCTGTAGATGAAGTTCCCGAGGATACCCACAAGCTCCTTGTTGAGCTTCCCCGCGTAGTTCTCCCAACTGAAATCCAGGTCCCTGGTGTGGCCAGTGTAGCTGGCGATATAGTACCTGAGCGAGTCGGCGTCCAAGCCCTCTTCCAGGTACTCGTCCTCGACCCAGAGGACGTACCCTCTGCTCTTGCTAAAGTTGTGGCCCTCCACACGCACCATGCCGCTGGCGATAACCGCGTCAGGGACGCTGTATCCGGCTCCCTTGAGCATGCAGGGCCAGAAGAGGCAGTGGTGGTAGACTATATCCCCTCCAATGAAGTGGATGAGCCTGCCGGGGCCCTTCCAGTAGTGCTCCCAGTCCCCTCCGGTTCGCTCGGCCCACTCCTCGGTGCTACCAATGTAACCAATGGGGGCATCGAACCAGACATAGAAGGTCAAATCCTTTGCACCGGGGAACGGGATTCCCCACGCTAGGTTTCTGGTGATGTTCCAGTCCTTGAGACCCCCCTCGAGCCAGCCCTTTGCATAGTTCCTGGCGTTCTCGGTTCCCCCGAGGCCCTCAAGGAATTCTCTGAGAAAGCCCTCGAAGGCCGTGAGCTTCAGGAAGTGGTGCCTTGTAGATTTGTACTCCGCCGTGGTTCCGCATATTGTGCACCTCGGGTCTGTTATTTCCCCTGGCTCCAGGTACCTTCCGCAGCCCTGGTCGCACTCGTCGCCCCTGGCATCTGCTCCGCAGTGAGGACAGGTTCCCTCCATGTACCTATCAGGGAGGAAACGCTCGCAGGTGGGACAGAAAGGCAACGTAACGTCCTTCTGGTAGATGTAGCCGTTCTCGATGAGTTTCATGGCTATCTCTCTGGTCCTGTGATGGTTCACGGGGTCATCCGTGCTACCATAGTTATCGAAGAATATCCCCAGCCTTGGGTATATCTGTCTGAAATGTTCGTGATATTGTTTGGATATCCTCTCCGGTGATGTGCCCTGCTCCTCGGCCTTCACCGTTATCGGTGTGCCGTGGGTGTCGCTTCCACTGATGAACAGTACGTCCCTTCCCAGCTTACGCTGGTACCTGACGTAGATGTCCGCGGGGAAGTAAGTTCGGAGGTGGGCGATGTGCATGGGGCCATTGACGTAAGGTAGACCGCATGTCACGAGAAGTTTATCGGATTCTGGATACCCTTTCGGGTTTTCTGATTTGAGTCTTTTACACCTCGGGAAAACAAGTCAATGTTGAGACACTTAAGGATAATGTATGAAGCTGACGAAAATCCAAAAGTGAACCTTGATGTCTTGGCCTCACTCGTCGTCATAGATTCCGCCGTAGCACTCCTTGATGAAGAAGAAGAATATCACCGGCATCAGCAAGGAGAGAACCTGGATCAGGTTATTAGAGATAGTATACGTTCCCGTCACGTCGACGAAATATCCGTAAATCGGGGTGAAGATGCTGAAGCCTATCGTGCCCAAACCGTTGACCAAGCCAAGCCCGACCGCTGCCTTCTGGGGCGGAAGGGTCTCCGGGATCATGCTGAAGTATAGGACCCAGTAGCTGTAGGCGAACCCCATCAAAAAGTTCAGCGCCGAGAACACGTAGATTGGCGTGGAACTTGGCAGGTTCAGGAATACGATTAGCAGGGCGGTGGCGAGGATTGAGAAGCCCAGCAGTGGCGCCTTCCTCTTCTTGAGCCTGTCGCTTACCGCCGAAACGAGAATACAGCCGGGGATACCTGCGATGGTGCCCAAACTGGCGATCTGGCCGACCTCGATGTAGGTCATCCCCCTGACGTCGATTAGGAACTGGGGCATCCAGTTCATGAATACCCACGCGGTTGTGCTAAGCATGTAACCCGCAAAGAATGGATATAATCGCCTGTCCTTGAGGGTATCAACTATGCTCTTCAATACTGGGGGCCTATCGGGTCTCGATGTGTGAACCTGGATATTGCCCTTGTCTTTTAGGAGGAAGATGTTCATGACCCAGTTTATCACAAGGAGTATGCTCATCCACAGGTACAGGGTCCTCCATCCTCCAAGCCTCTCGACCGCGACGGGGAACCCTATGTAGGAAACAAAGTTACCAAGACCGCTTGAGGCGCTAAGTATGCCTATGGCGGTTGCCTTCCTGTTCGCTGGAAACCAAGCTGAAACCAGCTTCACGGCGTTGATGTAGAAGGTGCTGCACCCGATTCCGATGAGGAACTGGGCCACGAATAGAAATTCGTAGCTCTTGCTCCACCAGAAGAGGAAAATCCCCACGATGGTCAGTACCGTGAAATATAGGATGGTCTTCCTGGCCCCCAGCCTGTCACTGAGGATTCCACTGGGCACCTGCATAACGCCGTAAATGAAGAAGTACGCGGAGATCAACATGCCCATAGCCCCGTGGCTGATGTTCAGCTCCTCGATGAGTAACGGGGTTAAAGCCCCCGCCGCGCTCCGTAGGAAGTTCTCCACGAAGTAGGTGACACATATGGTTGTGAGCAAAATCAATGCGTAGTGGCGGGACTTCTCCATTATTTATTCCACGGGAGGAGCGAGACTCAGGTCTTAAACGTTACTATGTGTTCACAAACCAAACATTTATCGTATTTATACGCGTTATCCAAGGCATGTCAAAGCCATCAGCTGATTTAGCTATCATTGGCGGGACAGGGGTCTATGACCCCGAACTCATTGATAACGCCGAGAAGGTTAAGGTTCACACGCCCTACGGCTCACCGTCGGCGACGATAACCATCGGTGACTACGAGGGAAAGAAGATAGCGTTCCTCCCCAGGCACGGGGACGGACACGTCATCCCACCCCACAAAATCCCATTCAGGGCGAACGCATGGACATTGATGAAGCTGGGAGTAAAGCGCATCATCGCAAGCAGCGCAGTGGGCAGCCTCAGGGTAGACTACGAGCCTGGGCACTTTGTGATCACGGACCAGTTCATCGATAGAACAAGGAAGCGCATCGACACCTTCTACGAGGGCGGACAGATCTGTCACATCAGCGCCGCTGACCCCATATGCCCCCAGCTCCACGGGTTCTTCGGGGACCACGCCGAGAAGCTGGGCCTCACAGTACACAAGAAGGGAACCTATGTCTGCATAGAGGGGCCCAGGTTCAGCACCAGGGCTGAGTCAAAACTGTTCAGGCAGTGGGGATGCGATATCATAGGGATGACAATGTACCCCGAGGTGATCCTGGCAAGGGAGGCGCAAATATGCTACGTCAGCGTGGCCATGGTGACGGACTATGATGTCTGGGCCGACAAGCCTGTGACCGCGGCTGCGGTAATTGAGACCATGGAGGACAACAGCGCTAACTTCAAGAAGCTCATCATGAGCGCGATTCCCAAGATCCCAGAGGATAGGACCTGCAACTGCGGTAACGCGCTGGTAGGCGCCCTCTACTAGGAACATTATTAACCTAATCTACCACCATTTTCCGCATGCCCAATAAACAGTTCGTGTTCATGGTTCTGGAGGAGCACCCCTACGGCAGGGAGATGCTGATGCAGCTCATGGATGCGGGACACTTTCCAATGGCAATCATCGAGGAAGTCTCAGATATCGCAGAGGAGGAGAAGGGAAAATTCCTTGAGAGGATCAAGGGCCACAGGGTAGCCCCAACGTTCACTGAGCTACTCGAGGGCCATGATATCCCACGCTACAGGGTGCACCACCACAACAAGAAGGCGTGCAGGCTCCTCATCGAGGAACTCGGCCCAGACCTGGGGGTCCTCGGAGGGACAAGGATTATCAGAAAGAGGATACTCAGAATCCCCCCTGAAGGTATGCTCAACGCACACCCAGGGCTACTGCCCGAGGTGCGGGGCTCGGCGAGCCCCGCGTGGTCAGTGTATCATGATATACCAATCGGCGCTACTTGCCACTTCATAGACCCAGGCATTGACACGGGGGACATCGTCGGGAAACGGGAGATACCCATCCACAAGGGCGACACCTACGAGAAGCTATGCTGGCTTACTCTTATGGAGGCTGGTGCACTGATGACTGAGGCGGTGAGCGCCTGGAAGAAGGATGAGCTGCAAAGAACGCCTCAGGGAGAGAGCGAACTCCCCACCTTCAGGGTGCCGTCCGACGAGATCATGGATGTAGTACTCCAGAAGCTCAAGGACCACACCTACAAACACTACGTGGACTAAATCCACCCCTTATAGGCGAGATTTTGACATACGTTTTTACCCTGCCTTCCCGAACCCTACTCTGAATAGACTTGAGTGATGAGTACTCCACCCGAAACAGAGACAACATGCTCTGGGTCATCGTCGTGGTGATGATGGTCCTGAACGTGGGAGTCCTAACATACTCCACTATCTACGGTGATGACATCGATTCCTCCGCCCTAGCCACCGAGGTGGAGACCCTCAGGTTCCAGCTCAACAGCGCGATCCAGGAGATAGAGACTCTCCAAGAAGAGGTGCGTATCTCCGGACTGCCCGATGACACACCCAACCTAGGTTTCATCGAGATATACAACACCACGAGGAACAGTGTGGTGCTCATCGAGACCGACATTGGGTCAGGGAGCGGCTGGGTCTACGATACAGACGGACATATCATCACCAACAACCACGTCGTTGAGGACACGAGTTGGATCCAGGTCACATTCCAAAGCGGGACGATCATTCAAGCAACCCTAGTGGGCAGAGACCCATACAGCGACATGGCAGTAATCAGGATCAATCATTTAGGAGAGCCCCTGCTCCCGCTGGAAATCGGAGTTAGCAAGAACCTCTTGGTGGGTGAGACTGTTATAGCAATAGGTAACCCGTTCGGACTCGACAACACTATGACGGCGGGCATCGTCAGCGCCACTGGCCGTCAGATGAGCACCATCAACAATTACGCGATAGTGGATGTGATACAGACAGACGCGGCGATCAACCCAGGAAACAGCGGAGGACCGCTGTTCAACTTGAGGGGAAAGGTCGTGGGGATGAACACCGCCATCATCAGTAATACAAATGATTTCAGCGGAATCGGCTTCGCAATCCCCTCAGACACTATCCAGA
>JABXKY010000076.1 GCA_013619005.1 Candidatus Bathyarchaeota archaeon
GGCTAATATCACTGGAACCGGGGATAGCGTCGAGATTGATCTCCTTGGGTGCAGGACCTATCCCTATGATGCCCAGGTCAGAGAGCGTGTCTTCGACCTCTTCAACCCAGGCGGGAGCACTGTTCAAGATGTCTGCGAGATGAATTTTGTGGTGGGTGAAGCCTTCGGTGAGGCGGCAAATCACCTCATGGATGACCTTAATGTTCACCGTGATCAAGTGGATCTAATTGGAAGCCACGGGCAGACCATATGGCATCAACCGTCAGCGGAGCCTGTTTCAGGGTACAGCGCCAGGTCCACACTGCAGATCGGTGAACCAACTGTAATTTCCGAGAAAACGGGGCTCCCAGTGGTATCTGATTTCCGCAAGGCTGACATGGCAGTAGGCGGCGAAGGCGCCCCATTAACGCCCTACCTGGATTATGTTCTACACAGGGACCCAGATGAGAACAGGATTCTTCAGAACATCGGGGGTATATCGAACCTTACGTATCTTCCAGCAGGTGCCTCACCGCGAGATGTCGTTGCGTTTGATACCGGTCCCGGGAACATGATAATCGATGCGCTGGTGAAACAATATACCGGTGCTAGCTTTGATGTTGATGGTAATTTTGCGCGTGGAGGTGATGCAAACACACAGCTCATTGAGGAGTTGCTGTCCCACCCATTTTACACACAAAAACCCCCCAAGACCACGGGGAGGGAGACCTTCGGTGATGCGTACTCTGAAAAAATTGCTGCTAGAGCAGGCGAACTCAAGATTCTCCCCGAGGACGTCGTAGCTACGGTCACCATGCTCACCGTCCAGACCATTATCAACGCCTACATGACCCAGCTTCCTGAGAAAATTGACGCCGTCTATGTTTCTGGAGGAGGCGCCAAGAACCCCTTGATAGTTGAAGGGCTGAGTAAGGGACTCAACGCACCGGTTCATGATTACTCGGTGCTTGGGATATCTGGAGAAGCAAAGGAAGCCCTGCTTGTGGCGTTGTTGGCAAACGAGAACGTTATGGGGACGCCGTGTAACATGGTGTCAGCTACTGGCGCCCGGAGACAGGTTGTCTTGGGCTACTGTACCTGGGTCTAACGTGGGTCTGCTTCAACTCTCCTTATATGGATGGGGATTATCTGGGAGACTCTGGGTGCCACTTCAACTGGACCTCCAGTGTCTTCCTCATCCCAGATTTCTCCAGACTCTTCACGATCTTCTTCAAAGGCGTGTGCTTGGCGATCTTCTTCCTCTGGGTCGCTAGTCTAAGCAGTAGTCTCGCCATGAGCATGGTGCCCTCCTGAAGGTTTCTTGGGTCCACCTTGTCCATGTAGTCGGCCGTTGTATGCCCCCATCCCCTGCCCTGAACCAGCTGTCGCATGCTGGGCTCCTCGTGCATGTAGATTGCGGGTATACCCTGCATCACGAATGGCCAGTGATCGCTGGCTGCGCTCATTCCAGCACGAATGCTCGTTGGATAGGCTACCTCTTCGAGGAACTCCTCTATCCACTGCCTCATCGCAGGTGGTTGGTAAACTGTGAAGGCCGCGTGTTTCATCCCATCGGTGTAGGCTAAACCACCGAGCTCAAGGTTTACCATTATGGCGGTGCTCTCCGTTTGATCCAGGTGGTCAGCAACGTAACAAGTGCTACCTGTGACCCCAATCTCCTCACAGGCGAAGCATATGAAGCGGATGCCTCGTCTGAATTTACCCTCATAGGGCTTCAGGACGCGGGCAAGCTCCATGGTTACGGCGGTTCCGCTCAGGTTGTCCATGGCGCCCTGTGCGATATCATGGCCATCGTAGTGTCCTCCCACAACTATCCATTCATCCGTCCTTCCAGGTAGCTCTGCAACAATGTTCGCCGAGACGCTGTCCGGCTTCACCTTGCTGGCGTCTGAAAACTTTACTCGAAGCGGCTTCCCTTTTGCGAGGCGCTGCATTAGTTTACCGGTCTCGAGGCTGACGCCGATGCCCGGAATCTCCCCTCCCATCCTGTAACTGGGACGCAAGCTTCCGGTGGGCGCCAACTGGCCTGGGTTATGGTTCATAAATATGAAGCCCACGGCTCCATACTTCACCGCGTAGCCATACTTGGTGCGCCTGTGCACCCGTTTACCCGTAGGACTCGTAGCGCTACTGCACAACACTATCTTCCCTTTAACATCCGCAGAGACAACTGCCTCAAACTCCTCTGGGCTACCCGTTCCAAGGTCGACAACCTCAGCGTCAACATTTCCCCCGGGGCTCATGGCCAGGCTAATTGCATTGAACTCCCGCTTCACCGGCTCTTTCATTTCAAGGGTGACTACCCCTCTTTTCCAACCAAAATACGTGAAGGGGATGGCTCGGGCGTTTTCATATCCATACTCTTTGAGTTTTTTGACCAAGTATTCTTGTGCCTGTTTCTCGCTTGGGGTTCCAGGGAACCTGCTTCCTATATCATCTGCGAGAATCAGCATATTTTCATATATCTGGCTTGTCTGCCAGATCTCTCCAATCAGATCTTTCTCCGTCTTGAGGTATCTCTCAGTAAGCATGTTGGATCACATGAATTGTTGTTAAGTTTGTATTATCAGTTATGATTGGTAGAGCCCACATATGTCCCCAAAAAAAGGTGTTTGTATACGGAAAAGTTAATTATCCGCAATAAATGCTACACAAAACCGTTATACCATCACTGAACGTTAACATATTGGCATGGAGCAGAAGACATACACCCTAAACGATGGAAGGGAGGTTCATCTGAGACCCCTTCAGCCCTCGGACAAGGAGCAGCTTGTCCAGTTGTACCGCTCCATGTCCGACAGTGCGTTGAGGTGGACTAAGGCGCCGACGGGGGAGCAGATCGAGCAGATAATCCAGTACCCGGACTATTACATCAGCCTGGTCACCGAACACAATGATACGATCATTGGCCACGGTGAGATAAAGAAGGACTCAGAGAAGAGGAACGGTGACCTCAACATCCACCTGCACCAGGACTACCACGGCGTCGGCCTTGGCACCATGATGATGATCGCCCTCATGAGCGACGCCAACGGGCAGGAACTCCACAGGATCAACCTCCAGGTGGCCGCAGAGAACAGGAAGGCCGTGAGGCTGTTCAGGAAGTTCGGGTTCCAGCAGCAGCGCACCATCAGGGAGACATCTAGGCGAACGGAGCACGACGCGTACATCATGTCCAAGGTACTCAAAGTGTGACTGTATGGGTTATATCCCCGGCGAGCGTATTCTGACAACATGATCAAGGCCGTCATATTTGATTACGGGGGGACACTGGCCGAATCCAATACGTCATGGAACGACGTATCAGAGAAGGCGGTCGAATGTCTATCCCTTGATGGAATCGATGTCAAGGCAATTGACTTCCAGAACGCAATCATGGACACCGTCGAGTGGAGGAGGACCATCCACACCGAGGGAAGGGAGGCTGACAGCCACGAGTTCTTCAACCACGCCCTCGGGATACTCGGACACTCCGCAGGCAGGGATGCAACGGACGAGCTTGAGATGTACGTGTACGAGGCAGGAGAAACTGAATGGCTCGCCGACCTTGATGCACTCCTCCCGTCCCTCTCAGAGAACTATAAAATCGCGTTACTGTCAAACGCCTGGCTAGAGGCGCCCAGGCAGACACTCAGGGACAAGGGCTACGGCAGGTGGTTCGATGTCATGGTCTGCAGCTACGACATCAAAATATCCAAGCCTGATCCCAGGATATTCCAGCACACCCTCAACCTGCTTGAAGTAGATGCATCCGAAGCGGTGATGGTCGGTGATAGCATAAAGGCGGACATCGAGGGGGCCATCAACGCGGGATTGGAGGCTATCTGGGTTGATGACGAGGGCACGGGCGAGTGGAAGGGTCACACCGTGAAAAACATCTCAGAGTTACCCGAGATGTTGAAGAAAATCTAGGGCTGGACAAGGGCGCGCCCGATGTCCTCTGCCCTGCTTAGAAGAGCTGAGTTGTCCTTCACGGGCTGCTTGACGACCCCATGCACCTTGAGGGAGTCCACGACCTTGATGCCGTGGCATGCATCTATCATACCGGTAAACCAGTCCACCACCTCGCCGTATATTTCATCGTTGTCCTCCTCGTAGGTTAGGGCGAACACGGCCTTCCTCCCCTTGAGGGGCTTCGCGTGGTAGTAAGGGAAGATCCTGTCAACGAATAGCTTGAACTGGGCCGTAACATGGTCAAAGTACACGGGTGACGCGAAGACGTACGCGTCGCTTGACTCCATGTCCGCGTATATCTCCTGCATGTCATCGTCCGTGATTATGCACTCGTTGGCTTTCTCGCAATGGTAGCACCCTGTGCACCCCTTGATGTTCTTCGCACCCAGGAAGTGTATCTTTATCTCGGCGCCTGACCCCTCGACACCCTCAAGTATAGCGGAGACAAGGTTGGCGCAGTTCCCGTTCCTGCGGGGACTGCCAACAAACGCGGTTACTTTCATACAGGGACACGGGGAACCGCGTTATATAAACGGGGGAATGTTGTGGGATATATCTACATACATATCATTTTGTCCAGTAACAACGAGTTGCCTCCGTAACCCGGAGCGACCCAGAGTGATATTAAACGATACAGTCAGTACATACGAGCAAGTCGAAGCCACAATCGAGGTTGACGAGCTTGACAGGCGTTCCGATATTTTCAAGGCACTGGGCGACAGGAACAGGCTCAAACTCCTCTACCTCCTCATGGATGGAGAGAAATGTGTCTCAGACCTCCTACCCTTCTTTGACATCCTCCAGCCCACCGTATCCATCCACCTACTCATGCTCCAAGACCTCGGGCTCCTCAAGGCCCGGAGGGACGGCCGAAGACGGTATTACAGCCTCGCCAGCGAAGACGTCCTAATCCAACTCGACAGGTTCTGCGAGCGCATAGACAGGGCAATCCCCAGAAAATAGTCCGTTATTGCACGCCACTTGACACAAGACGCCGTTTCAGGTGCCCAGATAGTGTAAAAAAATTCTCGTTATGAAAGGTTACTTGATGCAAAAGAGGGGCTACGGCCACAAGAGGAAGCTCAGCAGCGGAATAATCGTCGCCGCCGTGATAATCAACCCGATAACGAAGGTCTTCCTCAGCGCCTTGTACTCCTCGCCGTAGGCACCAATCAGCGCCACGTTCTTCATCAGCTTCCTGATATCCGTGATACCGATGTTAGCAACTACGTGACCAACCATGAAAACGGTCGGCTTGGCCCACCCCAGAGCCTTAGAGGCCGCAAAGTGGAACGGCGTGAAGAAGGTCGTCGAGGTCAGCTCAGAGCCCAGCAGGGTCGTCGCGAACATGGACATGAAAGGCACCATCACTATGTAAGGGTGCAAACCCCAGCTAGTGGCGAAGGTAGCCAAGCTGTTCATGAGGTTAAGATGCGTGTTCTCAGGAGGCAGAATAAGAGCCCCGTCCACGATTACCTTGCCGCTCCAGAAGTAGCTAAACACCATGCCCGCGAACATCCAGTTCGCGACTTGGGTGATGATCCACCTGTCCTTTATTAGATTCATAGTGTAGCTATGACTCTCCTTTGAGATCTTCAGGAAAGTGAACATGATAAGAATAGTCACGAGAGGCCAAACGGCTGGTTGCATCACTTTGAAAGGCACAGACTGATCCGCGATTATTGGTATCCTAATCACACCCAAAGCGTTCTCTATGGGCTTTCCGAAGGACCCCCACAGACCAGCTAGGACAGAAACAATCACCAGAGGAGCAATAGCCCTCTTGAAGCGACTGTCTTGTTCCCCAGTCATCGGCTCGTATTGCTCAGATAGATCCTTAGATGCCGAGAAAAGCCCAAGCCTCTGTGCACCATACAGGATGGCCATACCGATAGCACCTGCAAGGATACCGACAGCCATGATATCGACTGTAAGGTTCAGTATATTTACCACTCCGGCCAGAATAAGGCCGTAGACAAAAACAATCGCCGCGTCACGGCGACTTACCTTGTGACCGTCCTCCTTTAGAACCCAGAGCATTGCCAAGGCAAAGCCGGGAATCGTAACCCAGAAGAACCGGTTGAACATAGGCATCAAATCAGCCAGTGTGAACCCAAACTGCTCACCGTAGAGAAGGGTAGGCACAACCACAGGGGTGGCGTAGTACGCGTACTGTGTAAGCGGGTCAGCGGACCCCTCGATCAGGATACTCACAGCCCAAGGCGAGATACCCATATCGTTCAGAACAACGGCCAGCCAAGTGAACCCGGCCCCCGATGAGAGCATCATGACTCCCATGCCGAAGCAGAGGAAGAAGGTCTTGAACACCAGGCCACCCTTCATTCGTTTAATGCCCTCCTGAATGTCATCGAAGCAACCGTGGAAGATCATGTGATATGTCATATACCACGCCGCGAAGCCTGCCAAGGTATAGCTCATGGGAACGAGAATGCCGTAGATCCATGCGGCAAAGAGCAACGAGATGGACGTCTTGCTGTAAACGATAGCGATAATCCAAGTAATAA
>JABXKY010000263.1 GCA_013619005.1 Candidatus Bathyarchaeota archaeon
ACTATATAGCCTCGCTGTGGTGATTGGCCTGAACCAGTAATAGTATGTGGGCACAAACCGCACTGGAGCATAGTCTACCTCTAGCATATTCATAGCCTCAGCGACCTTGTCGCCTACGCCGAGAGCGGTCCCATATACAAGCCACCTCCCCCACATGTTGATATCCTCGGGACCGTAACGGTCAAGCTGGCTGAAATCGCTCAGGTGAGCCTTGAACGCATCCCACTGGAGTTTCTCCCGCAGGTTGTCGTCCTTCCAGTACCCAAACAGGGTTGTAGGGAACAACGCCGCTATGATGACCTGGAGCAGGGGAATCAGACTATATACAAGAGCCTTGAAGAACACCCAGTCGGCGTTCGGGGATACAGTAAAGGCGCCAGCCAGGATTAAACTGGACATGAGACAGAGGGCCGCAGGCATCACCAGCTCCTTCTTGCCATTTACCGTGAACTCTTTAGCCACCTTCTCGTCGGTGCTGGTCGTAAGTTTACTGTATTTTGCCTGTATTAAGCCGAGCCTAGATGCGTCCACGCTATTTGATTTGCCTCTCTCAGCCATCTCATTCATGTTTTGAGGGGTAACCACGTCATTTACCGCTATGGAGCTCAGGAAATCCATGACCCTGTCCTCGTAACGGTCCAATCCTTGGTCATCCAAAATCTCGATGGTGGCCTCTGTCTCCTCGGTGCTGATACGGATCTTCTCCTTGATGTGAAGGTCCAGAAGGGTGGCGTAGAAGCCGTCCTCATCGAAATCAGCTGCATCACTCTTGAAAACAAGGTTCACGACCCAGGCAGCCCTGTCCTTGTTGGGGACCACGCTCAGGGTTCTGGGGACCACGTAATCTTTTTCCTTCCCAACCCGGTTCCAGATCATGTAGAGGCCGATGGGCATCACAAAGCCCGCGAGCCGCATGACCCAAATGGATAAACTCGCAATCATATACTCGATCCATAGTACCCTGTTAGCATTTACAGTGAGGGACTCGACGTCCTGGACCATCCTCTGATCTCCCTCAAGAATGTCGAGGACGCCATGAGTCATGAGAAACTCGAACTCGAGAAGCTGGTCCTCACCCGAGGTCCCTGAGAACACTATCATGTTCATGTCCGTTGTCTTCTTGAGGGTGGGCGGATGCGAGTAACTTTTTACGATATAACCCGGATCCTCGAAAGCCACTCGCACCTTCTCGTAGGGGAGGTGTACGCTGGCCAACTTCAGGTTGAGGTGGACGTTCTCGTCGTCGACCTCAAGGGGAGGCTTGATCTTGAACGTGTACTTGACCGTGTACTCTCCGGGGGTGTACCCCTCGGGCCTGAAAGCCCCTGCCTCGTTTCTGTATGCTAAACTGTTTATCTGCATCTCGGTGTTATACGATGTTTCATCAAGGGTTGAAAACTGACCTGCATAGTCCTTGACGTATCGAATGGTGTTTGCGGGTGCCTCGATGTCAACGAGCAGGATGTGGGGGTTCTGTAAAGGCGATGTTGATAACTGGTCCTCCCAGAACCGGAAGAGGAACCTTTTCCCCTCGACGTTGATCTTGTAGGTGAACGTCTCCTCAAGTGTCCCGTCAGAGTAGAATACCGCAGAGTAATCCGAGACTACGGCGTCCCCCTCAAATGCATCGAGAGGTTGAGCCACGTTGATGGCCAGAGCTAGGCCAAGTGTGATGACAAGTAATAGCCTGATCTGGTTACTCTCGTTCAATTAATTCACCGATATGTCCGGCGGGTTCTCAATCTTCTCCTCGAACTCAAGGTACCCCAGCTTGGAGGCGCCCGCGTACCCTGCCAGGAGGCTGCTGGGGATAGTCTCCTGCATGGTGTTGTACTCCTGAACCACGTTGTTGAACGTGTACCTGTGGCGGGCGATCTCATCCTCCACATCAATGATGGCCTCCATGAGGTTCTGGACCCCCTCGGATGCCTTGAGGTCCGGGTAAGCCTCGGCAACGGCCAATAGGCTCCCTGTAATGGTCCTCGTCTCGGTCTCAAGCTCGCCCAGGTTCTCCGCGGTATCGATGCCCGCCCTTAGCCTGGCGATGGACTCGAATAACTCGCGCTCGTGCTTCACGTACCCCTTGACGGCTCCGAGAAGCTGCTCTATCATATCCAGCCGCTTCTTCATGGCCACCTTGATCTGTCCCATCGTTGCTTCCGCAGCGTTCCTATACTTTTTAAAATCGTTGTAGATGTTGACGGATGAGTAGCCGAGTGCCAACAGCACCCCAATCAGTAGATACACGTAAGCTTGCATTGAATCCCCTGAAACTAGTCTGCATGTGATGATTAAAAACTAGCGTTCAGCTGCACCTCAATCCACTCCCCTACCTCAATGTCAAGAATATCATGTCTAAAGGGAATGATTTTTACCAATGTTTCCTTGACCGACCTCAGAGTAAGGGAGAGACCGAGAATAGGTTTCCCTTTAACAGAGAAAGAAAACCCCCTGCAGTCTGCCTTGCATGACCCATTGAAAGCCTGTGTGATATCGGCGATATCCCTTCCCAGGAGCTTGATGGTCCCACTGCTTGGCGGGTTATGAATGTGGGCGCCCATCCAGCCATAGTAGGGGATTCCGCCATCGAGAAACGCGGGCTCTTCCCCCACATCACCTACCAGCCCAATTGCGTTGGATTCCATCTGAATATAGGAAAACTCGGGTTGAACGTGTATGACCTCTCCCGCTAACTCCTCGGCGGGTTCACCGACGGTGTTCCCGATCCTGCTGAGGTTAAACCCCCCTCTAGCCCTTACCGGGTCACCGGGTCGCCTGACCTCGGCGTGGAAGTGCGGGGAAGTACCATACCCATAGTAACCAGACCTGATGGTGGCGGCAATCACATCCCCCACACGCACATCATCGCCCACCTCTACCAGGGGGTCAGCGTGAAGGAGCTTGGTGACGGTCTCCGGGTTGTCCTTGTTTCTGATAACGATAACGGATTCATGGTCCGCGGCCTCGAATCCATGCCCACTGGGAGCCTTGACCTCCCTGAGCAACACCACCTCACCGTCGACAGGACTGTACGCCTCCCCGCCAAACCTCTCACCGGGGTACAGGTCTACCCCTGTGTTGAGCTTGTGAGAAGGGTAAGGGCTGTTGAAGAAGGCGTACCTGCCCCCCTCTGGGCAGTAGAGCTTGACTCCTTCAGCCTCGGCGACTGGGATCATCCGTGTCAACGTGAACAGGTACACGGGTACGCTATCCCTGAAAATGGTTTCGAGAAAGGTGTAACGCATTTAAGTGAATGAGTAGCTATTGTGTGTTGAGTCTTTATGGAGCCAGCTCTCAGGGGAATACTGGAAAAGGTTATCGACGACGAGCTCAGCGACGACAAACTGGAAAGCAACTACCGCGTCTTCACGAACTTCAAGAACAGGGGACTCATTGACAGCGTCCGCAGCGCCATGTTCGGCAGGATATACACGAGGACCTATAACGCGTGGCTGGACTACAAGTCAAACGACGAGACCCCTGTGAGCCAGCTTGAGGCAGCCGAGTTCGGTAGGATTTTCGAGATCAGGTCCATGGAAATCAAGAGCAAGATAACGGAATCCGCGAGTTTTTAGATTCTTTCACGAACCTCTCAAGTTCGCTGAACCTGAACTCCTCGTCATGCAGAAGCTGGTAATCGTAGGGTGTTCCCTTTCCCAGGATAACGGTAAGCCTATCCATGCCGTCAGGCTGGTAGCTCATCAGAACCTTGATGGTTAGCCTTGAGAAGCCCTGTGCCCTCATGTAACGGTAAACACCGATACGCTCCTGTGGCGTCAGATCACTTGGTCTCAAACTACTCCTCTGGCTCCTTGGGCTTCACGGTAGCCTCGAACTCTTTGATCTTTTCCTCAATGTCAGCTTGCTTGTCTTTGAGCTTTTTCATCCGTTCAAGCAGCTCCCTGAGTTTTTCGTCCTCTGAAGCCAAAGTTATCGTGTAGATGAAAGGAAATTGTGGTTAAAAAGGAAATGGAGGAGACAGACTATTCCTCGGGCTGTTTTACCAGGAATAGGCAGTGTTTGTCGTCCTTGGTCAGTATCTCGGGGATCTGGACATCTATGTCAGGACGGTATGTCTGCCAGAAGGCGTGGTGGAAGTACTGGCAGTAAAGCAGCCCTACATCGTTGCATCCCCTCTCACGCCAGATGCGCTCATGGGTGCACAGGTACGTGTAGCTCCTCAGGAAGTTGTCGGTGTACTCGACCCTGTCCTTCTCCGTCTCGGGGTGCCCCGGTAAGTCGTAGTGGTCAAAAAGGCTCCTCATGTTGATGGGTCTTCCCTCCTCCTCGTGACGCTTCCTGAGGCGCTCACCCCTTATCTTGCCGTAGTTCTGGATGGCCCTTATGAGCGCAGCTTTTCCTTCCTCGCCGAAGCTGTCCACCATCTCACGAGCCATCGTGCTGTACATTAGGGCCCAGAGATCGGCGAACTCAGCGATATCGTCTTGTGCCATGATATTATCCCCAGAAATTTCGAGCCTTGAGCATATAAAATCATGGATAGAAATAGTCCTATGTACTCAGCACGGTTTTTCAGGTACAGTTAAAAGAAGGATGCTCTTCAAACGGGGTACCGATGTGTCATGTCCATCATAGAGAGGATTCGCAGAGACAAACAGTTACTTAACCTGTCCCTAGCGACGGCTCTGCGCGGCATGCGTGACAACCTCAGGTACATCATCTGGCAGCCATTTGCGCTGAGCCTTGGAATTCCCATCAGAGATATCGGCGCCCTTGAAAGCCTCATGGACCTCGCCAAGATAATCATCCAACCAGTCCTCGGCGCGGCATCTGACGTCTACGGCAGGAAAAAGTTCCTCATAGCGAGGGAGCTCACCGTGTTGGCGGCTGGAATGTGCTTCCTTTTTGCAGAGTCATGGCAACTGCTCGCGGCTGGCATGATATTCATCGGGTTCGGAATCGCGTTGATACCAATCTGGAACAGCACCGTCGCCGAGTCAGTCGAGGCGAACGAGATGGGGGAGGTGTTCAGCATTCTGGGCAGCGCCTACATGACCACGGGTATGATCGGCACGGTGGCGGCTGGCTGGCTGGCGGACAACATGGGGTACAGGATAGTCTACGCCATCTCCGTGGGGTTCGCGGTGCTGTCACTGTTAGTCACGGTTTTCAAGATCGATGAGACCCACAAGCCGTCGGGGGAGGTAAAGTTCACCGTCAGGGAGGCGTTTACGTCACTCCTGGACACGTTCAGGCCGCCCAGGTACATGTGGGGGTACTACATCGCCATGTCAGTGGACCTGTTCGCTTTCAGCGTGGGGTGGAGGCTCATCAATGGCCTGCTGGCGGAGGTGTACGGGTTCACACCTGGGATGCTTGGACTGATGAACGCGGTGAACACGGGGGCGATGGCCTTGTTCCAGATAGTGCTGGGCAGGCACGTTGATAGGTACGGTTACAAAAAGTTCCTGACGATTAGCCAGATAATCTCAAGCGTCCTCCTGGCCATGTTGCTGTTCTTCCCGAGCTATCATGTCGCCATAGTCGCCAGTGTAATGATGGGGCTGGGCGCCGCTTTATGGATGCCAGCAGAGCAGGCATGGGTGGCCAAGAACGTTGACCCCGAGCAGAGGGCGAAGTCAATCGGTGGATACAGCACGTTCAGGGGCCTCGTTGCGTTACCGGGTCCATTCATAGGGGGAATCGTGTATGATAGGTACGGGTACCACGGACCTCTGGTCATCAACCTGGTTCTGGCTGTGATAGATGTGGGGCTCCTCTGGTTCCTTGTAAAGGACAACGCCAGGGAGGAGAGCGAGCTACTCGACGACCCTGAGCTCGAGAATTAGCGGGTTGTACCCATCTGGGCATGCATGACGAGCCACAAGGGTCCCGTCGTCTGCCTGTGCAAATGCGACGTTTCCTCCCTGTGCCATGGCGTATATCTTTGGCATGACGCTGTACAATGCGTGGAGGCACAGCCTTCCCTCTATCTCATGGGTGTCCCAGTCGAAGGTTATCTCGTCCCCGACCTTGTTTCCTGCATCGCAGTGACCCTCCTGACTGATTACGGTTGCTTTTATCTTGACCATGCCCTGTGTAGCTGCTTCAGTGTATATAAATTCCAGCAGGGAAGGTTCAGAGGAGTCAACCAGTTTTTAAGTAAGTAGCCTATATAGCAGGCATATTTCTGGGGGAAAATTATGGGAGTCCGAAGCAGCCTTAAAAATGGGAGAGACTTCCTCGCGAGACAGTCCCATAACTACAGGATGATGATAGTCAGGAGCGGCGGGGGCATGTTCCTGTTCAACCTGACGGGCCAGTACAGCAGCATATTCACCAAGGCGCTAGGGGCGGACAACATGACCATCGCGTGGCTGAGCAGCGTCAGCAGCTTCATCAGCATGCTCATCAGCATGCCCGTGGGGTACGTCACCGACAACTATAACCTCAAGAAGGTGATGGGGGCGGGGCTGTTCCTCAACATCGCCATGGTGGGCATGTACGCCTTCGCCCAGGACTGGAGGTGGATATTCGTCGCCATGGTCATAAACCCGTTCACTATGGCTCTCATGTTCAGGAGCCAGCAGGTCATCATAACAAATGAGCTCGACAGCGCCGAGAGGGCGAGGGGAATGGGGGTCAGGATGCAGATAGCCATGATCCTTGGCCTGATCAGCCCGATCCCGGCCGCCTTCCTTGTGAAAAGCTGGGGCGGCCTCACCCTTGAGGGCATCAGACCGCTTTACTACATCAGGTTCGTGGGCATGATCATAATCTACAGCTATGTCTACATCAAGCTCACAGATGTCCTGCCTATGCCGAGGGCGAAGAAATCGACCGGTTTCATAGATGATTTCAGGGAGGTCCTTGATGAGGGCGGCAGAAAGCTCAAGGTGATGATAGTGGTCGGCGCCCTTGGTGCCCTAGTCTGGTCAACGATACAGAGCTTCACGTACCTGTACGCCGCGGAGATCAAGGGAGCCGACGAGCTGATCCTGGGCCTGCTGCCCACGGTTGAAACGATAGCGTTTGTCCTGTTCGCGACCCCCATGAACAACCTGGCGGATACTAAGGGCAGGAAGTACGCGTTCCTCTTGGTTCGACCGGCGTTGTGGATGTTCTTTGTCCTGGTGATCCTTGCACCGAACCAGTACTGGCTGCTCGTAGCATGGTTCCTCAGGGGCATCGGAATGAGCACAAGCGCGTACAACACCTTGTTCCTTGAGATGGTGCCAGCTGAGCAACGGGGCAGGTGGATGGGGCTCAGCAACACGTTCAGCGCGCTGATAAGGATCGGGGCGCCCCTCCTGGGCGGCCTCATGTATGATAGCAACCTGCCCTGGCTGCTGTTCGCGGTCCCGTTGGCCGTGGATATGTTGGTCCGTATACCCATATTCCACTTCTATGTGCCCGAGACACTCCCGAAGCAGGAGTAGTTAAAATAATGCGCGCGCGTCGCGGTAACTCTAGGAGGGAACCAACACTCGTCATCAATAAAGAATGTGAGATAAGCGAAACAATGCGGAAAATTAATTCCAGTACTCTCGGGGGGCCTTCATCTCGCCGTACCCCATGAGGTCGTCGCTCCAAGCCCAGAGCCTGTTGAGCTGGGGCACGTTCCTGATGAACCACTTGACGACGTCATGCACAGGCCCCTTCTTCTTGGCGAAGGCGCAGACCCGGTAACAGACTGTGCAGCTGGTGCCCACCTGGTCCCAGTAGTCCCTGCACTTCTCCTCGTCGCAGGGCCACCTGAAGGCGCCCGGGTTTGATCCGGGCGGGTCATCCCATGACCGGGGTCCAGGGCCAATGGCGTCCCCGGGGCAATGTTTAGAGCATTTCTGGCAATCCTCACAGAACTCAAGGATACCCGGGTCGGCCTGTGGGCTCTGGGGCAGGGGCATATCGGTGAATACCTTGCATATCTTGAAGAGCGGGCCGTCCTGCCAGCTAATAACCCGATTCATCCTCCCCAGGTGGCCGATGCCTGCCTTGAGGGCCATGGGCACGTTCATGGTCATATCGTTCCCTGACGGTACCGCGTTCCACCCCAGGCCCCTGATGAACTCGGCCACTGTCCCTGCCAGTATGTGCATCCTGCTGTAGGCCATCCCGCCTGCCGCGAATAGGGGCGTCGGCGTGTACTGGGTCTCCTCGTAGTCGATGGGAACCGTCATGACGATGGCCCACCTGTGGCTTTTAGGGTACACGGCTTTCTCATCTGTCTCGTGGGCGGTCTCGGCGTCCTCGAATACCACCGGTTTGCCGTCCTTGGTGTGGCTGAAGAACCATCGCTCATCGATCTCGGTGAACCTTACATCCAGGGCGCCGTAGTATCTGGCGGCCTTGCTGATGACCCTGGCTGTCTCCTCCGAGCCAGCTTCCCATTTTGGGATATCCTCGGGCTTATGCGTGACCCCCAGTGGGCTCCAGCTGTAGTAGCCCCTGTTCATGCCCTCTGGCTCGCCGTTGGATTGATGGTTTGCGGTATACGCCGCGTCCCTGAAGGCGTAATCAAGGAGGCTGAAGCCAGGTAACTCCTGCTCTATCCTCCACTTTTTCCCCTCCTGGGTCTTGTACCCTCGTGGGGTTGACACCCTCGTGCTTCCCCTTGGGTCGTGGCGCTTGTACGAGTCCTTTACGGGGTAGTTATCCTCGTAGCCGTTCTTTCTGGTCAACTCAGTCACCCTAGGTTCGCCTGAACGGCGTTCTCCAGTACTCCCTGGGATCCTTCATCTCGCCGTACCCCATGAGGTCGTCGCTCCAAGCCCAGAACTTGTTGAGCTGGGGCACGTTCCTGATGAACCACTTGACGATGTCATGGGTGAGCCCCTTGGGCTTGGTGAAGCTGCACGTCCTGAAGCATACGCTGCACGGCGACCCCACCTCGTTCCAGTAGTCGAGGCATCCCTCCTCGTCGCCGTACCACTTGAGTACCCCCGGGTTGTTTGCCCGGCAGGCAGCCTCGTAGGTTCTGGGTCCGTATGGCAGGACCTGGGCCGGGCAGTGCCTGGCGCATTTCTCGCAGTCCTCGCAGAACTTGATTATCCCAGGATGTGCCAGATCGCTCTGGGGTAGCGGCAGGTCCGTGAACACCTTCATGAGGCGCACCAGGGGGCCCCTATCCCATGTGATGAGCCTTCCCTTTCTACCTGCATGACCTAGGCCGGCTTGGACGGCTATGGGTATGCTCATGGCGGTGTCGTTGCCCATGGGGGTGGCGTGCCACCCGAGGCCCCTGATGAACTCGGCGAGCTGCCCCGCCAGGTGGTGCATCCTGCTGTACCCCATGTTGGAGGACACCTCCAGCTGGGTGGGGGCGTGCATGAACTCATCGTACTCCATGGCCACGGTGATGCCGATGACGTGCCTGTGTTTGAGGGGGAAGACGGCTTTCTCCTCCGTCACGTAGCCCTCATCGATCTCCACGTCAAACTCCAACGGTTTCCCGTACCTGCTGTGGGTGTAGAACCACCGCTCATCCAGGGTGGTGAACCCGACGCTGTGTGCCCCGAAGTACTTGGCCGCCTTCTCGATGATCCTCGCGGCCTCCTCTGGGCTTCCCTCCCACCGGGGGACGTCCTCGGGCTTTGTCACGTGGCCCATGCTCTTCCAGCTGTAGAAGGCTTGGCCCTGGGTGTCGGTGGTGTCCTCGGGGTACTCGTAGAGGCCCGCGGCTCCGTTGAAAGCGTAATCGACTAGGCTGAACCCCGGTATCTCCTGCCTGATCTTGTCTGCCCTGTATTCCTCGGCTCCGAACTGGACCACGTTTCCCGTTTTCTCGATGGATTGACCGAAGGCTGTGTTCCTCTGGTCGTACCTCTCGTAGCCTTCCTTCATGGGGTATAATTCATCAAATGTCCTGGGCAACGTAACCAACCTGAAAAATGAGTGGCTGGGGGATAATAAGATTTGAGAGGATTAGCTTCTCTCAAATGGGGTGTCCCAGTACTTCTTGGGGTCGCTCATCTTTCCGTAGCCCAGTAGCTCGTCGGTGTAGGCGAAGAAACCGTTTAGCTGGGGCACGTTCCTGATGAACCACTTGACGATATCGTGGCTCAAGCCCTTGCTCTTGGTGAAGTTGCACATCCTGAAGCAGATGCTGCACCCCGTGGTCACCTCGTGCCAGTAATCAAAGCAGCTCTGCTCGTTGCAGTACCACTTGAGGGGCCCGGGGTTGTTGGACTCGTTCTGGGGGTCATATGTCCTTGGACCGTATGGGATCGACTGGCTTGGGCAGTGCTTTGCGCATTTCTCACATGACTCGCAGAACTCGATGATGCCGCTTGGGGCGGGTGGGCTCTGGAGTAGTGGCATGTCTGTGAAGACCTTGCATATCCTCACGAGGGGCCCGTTCTCCCACGTGATGAGCCTGCCGTTCCTCCCCACGTGTCCAAGGCCGGCTTGGGCTGCCATGGGTACGCTGAGTGCGGTGTCGTTTCCACAGGGAATTGCGTTCCACCCGAGACCTCTGATGAACTCGGCCAACGTACCTGCGGTTACGTGCATGCGGGCGTATCCCATGTTGCTTGTTACCTCGATTGGGGTGGGCGCGTAGCTGTTCTCGTTGAACTCCATGGGGATGGTCATGACGATGACGTGCTTGTGGCTCTCAGGGATGACGATCTTCTCGTCGTTGATGTAACCCGTCTCCACGTCCTCAAACACTATGGGTTTCCCGTTGCTGTCGTGGCTGTATATCCAACGCTTGTCCATCTTCGTGAACCCAACGTTGACTGCGCCGTAATACTGTCCGGCTTTCTTGACGACCTTGGCGTGCTCCTCCGGGGTCTTCTCCCATCGTGGGACCTCATCGGGCTTGACTGATACGCCTAGGGGCTCCCATGAGTAGTAGCCCGTGTTGGCCCCGTCGTGGTTGTCCGAGGTGTTGGCCGCGTTCTTGAAGCTGATGTCTGGGTGGCTGAAACCGGGTGCCCCTGCCCTCATCTTGTCCCACACTTTCTTGGTGTAGCTGAAGGTTTCAGCGCCTAGCAATTGTCTCTTGATGCTGAAAGCGGTCTTTCTCCCGTCGAAGCGCTTGTACTCTTCATTGATAGGGTAATATTCTTCAAATGGTATTCTTTTGCCCACATCATCCCCCCGTGTCCCGCTTCCTTTGATTGTGGATATATTAAATATGTTGCATTTTTCAGCCGACGCCGAGGATCATGCTGAGCACCAGGACGCTCAGAACCATGCCAGTGATTACAGTGAAGGTCCAGTCCTTTGATACGAAGAAAACGGCCACGCTGGCCACGATCCTGAGCAGCGGGGTTCCCACGAGGACCATGAATCCAAGGAATATCACATGACTCGGCTCTAGGAAGGGGGCTCCGAATATCATCCAGTTGAGCTCAAACATGTCCACTGGGCACGAGTTGTCCCCTGTTACCATGAACAGGACCAACCCGATGAATATGAGAACCCCGCTTAAAGAGACGCTTGCCTGCATGAGCCGGGATATGAATAGCTCCATGTTTTTGTGGTCTCTCAAAATAGTCCAGCCCCTGATACTATCATTCTTAACCCCAAGATTAGGAGAACGACGACGAACAGTTGTTTTAGGAACAGCCCCTGTATGTGCCTGGTAGACCTTGCCCCGAGGTATGAACCGATTAATGTTCCGAGGACAACGGGCGCCGTTATGAAGAAATCGCAGTAGCCATGCCTCAGGTACACCAACGCGCTCGCGGATGCCGTTACCCCTATCATGAAGTTGCTCGTCGCCACTGATACCTTCATGGGGATACTGCTCACGACGTTCATAGCCGGCACCTTGATCCCGCCGCCCCCTATGCCGAGTAGCCCCGATACGATGCCCGCGATGTAGCTGATCAGGAATGTTGGAAGTGAGTGATGCACACCGTAGCTCACCTGTTCGCCTGATGCCTCGTCCCAGTAGTCTCCTCCCAGATCCAGTTTATCAGCGAGCCAGTCGTTTGGCATGCTTGTCCAGCTCTTGTTTGTGTTTCTCATCTGGGTCCACATGGTGATGGAGGCGTAGAGCAGGGAGGCACCGAACAGTGTTTGAAGAACCGATTCACCTGCAACGCTCATCAGGGATGCACCTGAAAGAGCCCCTAGAGTTGTAGCTAGCTCCAGGAACATCCCGAGCTTGGTGTTGGTGATCTCATTTTTGACATAGACAGAGGTGGCTGCGCTACTCGTGGCGACAACGGCGATGATGCTCGCGCCTGCCGCGTAATGAATTGGTATGTCAAGTAAGAATACGAGTAAGGGAACCAGGATAACCCCTCCACCTAGCCCCAGCAATGCGCCAAGAAACCCCGAGAATATGGCGATTATTAAGGCGAACATCGTGAACGCGGGGGTCATACCGTAAACCTACGGTCAATATTATTTATATAGTTCTGAAAAACCATAATCCACCCTCATTCCGTGAAACAAGCCCTCAAACAGGTTAATACCAATAATAGACCAATATGCAGTCCAAATACAGCCAAAACTCAAGGGTAAGGGTTATCTGTTTTTCAATGACAGTAGATACGATGTCAAGTTTTTACGACCTGATGTTCGAGGTAAGCAACGAGGAACGGGTTCGAATACTAAGGGTGATAGAGAAAAACCGAAACAGCTTCTCGGGTATCGCGCGCGAGCTTGATATCACGACCCAGGAGGTTAGCCGCCACTTCAACAGGTTGATGGAGGCGGGTCTCACAACGCGGGACAGGGAAGGCTTCCCGTCCCTCACACCTTTCGGCAGCGTCATTCTGAGACAGTTAGAGTCCGCGAGGTTCACCAGCGATCACAGGGACTATTTCGTCTCGCACCAAGCGGACTGGTTGCCGGATATGTTCCTCTCAAGGCTTGGGGAGCTGTCAGGTCTCAGGTTCCGGGACGACGTCATGGTCACTGTAAGCGATATCATCAGGATACTCCAAGAGGCAGAGGAGTACCTGTTTGACATCAATATGCCTTACGTAGCAGCCGCTTTCCCACACATAAGGGACGCCTACGATAGGGGGATACCTGGAAAGTTCCTTCACGGACGAGATCTGAGGGTCCCAGATGAGATGCAGGGTGTTAGGGATGAATCATTCACCGATGAATTTGTGAGAGAGATATCCCGGAGGGGGGTCTTTGAGGAAAGATACCTAGAGACGGATGTGGTGCTATACATGAACGAGAAGGAGGTCGCGGTCCTGTGCTTCCCCACGTTGAACAATCAATACGATTTCGCCGGGTTCACTGGGGATGACCCGTCTGCGCATGAGTGGTGCAGGGACCTGTTCCGTCATTTGTGGGAGAAAGGCCGCCAGATTAGCTAACCATAC
Organism: Candidatus Bathyarchaeota archaeon; assembly: GCA_013619005.1. GTDB lineage: Archaea > Thermoproteota > Bathyarchaeia > TCS64 > TCS64 > RBG-16-57-9. The sequence goes on from JABXKY010000263.1 coordinate 13,260, forward strand.
CGTTTCATATCCCCGAATCCAGTATTATTGTCGATGAGCCTCAACGCCGAGATAGCGAAGACCCTGTACGAGATAGGAGAGATTCTCACGATTAAGGGGGACAGATTCAGGAGCAGGGCATACAACATGGCCGCCCAGAGGGTCACGGTGTTGACTGAGGACATTAGAGTCATAGCCGAGCGCGGGGAACTGGAGCAGATACCTGGTGTTGGAAAGAGCATCGCGCTCACCATTTCAGATATCCTTGAGAACAGTGAATCCGAGGTCTTGAATGATCTCAGGGAAAGCCTACCCCCCGGCGTTCTCAGAATGATAGAGATCGAGGGGATTGGCCCCAAGCTCGCCATGAGGTTCAGCCAGGAGCTCAACATCACCGGCATCGAGGAGCTGGAGAAGGCCGCGAAGGAGCAGCGACTCAGGGGACTGAAAGGCTTAGGGGCAAAAAAGGAGGAGAACATCATCAAGGCAATCTCCGAGTACAAGAACAGGAGCACAAGGTTCCTCCTCGGCGAGGTTCTGCCCATAATTCAGGGAATCCTCACCTATATGGGGGGAAACGAGGCGGTCAGACGGGTAGAGGTTGCGGGCTCCGCGAGGCGGAGGAAGGAGACTGTGGGGGACCTTGATGTCCTGGTCAGCTCCAATGAGCCAGAAAAGGTAACTGAGCACTTCGTCTCAATGCCCCCGATAGTCAGAATCCTAGGCCAGGGACCCACGAAGAGCACGGTGGTCCTCCGAAACATGCTGCAGGTGGACCTCAGGGTGATACCCCCAGAGAGCTACGGTGCCGCTCTCCAGTACTTCACCGGGAGCAAGGAGCACAACGTGAAGCTCAGAACCATCGGCGTCAAGGCTGGTCTAAAGCTCAACGAGTATGGACTCTACGACAGGGAGACGGACGAGCTCATAGCAGCGGAGGACGAGGAGACCATCTACGAGTCAATGGGCATGAGGTGGATGCCACCTGAGATCAGGGAGAACACGGGGGAGATGGAGGCAGCAATGGAGGACAGGCTGCCGGAGCTGGTAGCCCTCGACCAGATCAAGGGGGACCTGCATATTCACACAGACTACAGCCACGCCGTGGACCCCCTTGAGCACATGGTGGAGAAGGCGGTCTCCATGGGGCACCAGTACATCGCCATCACGGACCACAGCAAGGGCCTGGCCATAGCAAAAGGGCTGTCCGAGAAGAGGCTCGCGAAGCTCATCAAGGAGATTGAGACCCTGGACGCGGAGTACCCCGAGGTCAGGGTCATCAAGGGCACAGAGTGCGACATCAAGGGGGACGGCTCCCTTGACTACAGCGATGATACCTTGAGCCAGCTTGATTTCGTTATCGCCAGCGTCCACACAGGGTTCCAGAACGACGAGGAAAAGCTCACCCAGAGAATGGTGGACGCCATCCACAACCCCTACGTCAAGGCAATAGGGCACCCCACGGGTAGGCTCATCCAGAGGAGGAGCCCCTACGCGTTGGACCTGGACAGGGTCTTCGAG
>JABXKY010000344.1 GCA_013619005.1 Candidatus Bathyarchaeota archaeon
ATTATAGCCCGTGGGAGCAGGGAAATTATAGTTATTGGAGTTCAGGTTCACTCAGGGCGACAGGAACTTTTTCCCTGTAGTAAACTCTGGGCGTCAACGGGCTCATCCACACCGCTAATTGATAGGGCTCCACTCCAGCTAGGTCGCATAACCCGTGGGCATCGTTCTCACCAGTGTAGCTGACTGCATCCACCACGGCACCAACTTCGGCCTCCGTCCCTGATAGGTCCACGAGGAAGTGGTTGATGGAGACGCCGCCGATGATGGGGCATATCTTACCCTCCACCTTCACGATGCCCTTCTTTGAGAGCTGGCGCAGGTAACCGTCGCTGTAACCCATGTGCATGGTGCCCACCCTCATCCTCTTCTCGGCTATGTATATCCCGCCGTATGTGAGGGGCGTACCGGGGTCCACCCATTTCACGTGTTCGAGCCTCCCTTTCAGGCTCAATGCCTGGTGGAGCTCTACTGGTTCCTTCCGTGCCTCTGGCACAGGGTACCATCCGAACAACATCACTCCAGGTCTGACCGCGTCCAAGTGGGAGTCAGAATCAAAGAAGATGCCGTGGCTACTGGCGATACTCAAGGTTGGGATGATTATGCCTTTCTTATCAAGGGCAATCTTCACGTCCTTGAGTCTCTGTATCTGCAGTGGGTCGTTCTCGTCCTCAAGCAGGGTCGTGTACAGCGCATCGATCCTGAGGCCGGGCAACCCCGATATGTACTCGATAAGCTCAACCGACTCCTTGTAGACCACACCCGCACGTCCCAGCCCAGTGTCCACCTTGACCCATATCGATGCCTCCTTTCCCGCTGAGACGGCGGCCTCGCTGAGCCTCCTCGCCGAGTCCCTGTGGTAGATGACCTGAGTTATCTCAGATTCAACGACCTCCGCGAACTGCTCTTCGGTGAAAAGGGGGTCTTGGTTGATGACCCCCGCGTCTAGTCCGGCACTCCTGATCTGCCTTGCCTCCCAGAGCTTGGCCACCAGGAACCGTTTCACGTTCCTCTCCATCAGGTAGGCAACCACGTGGACAATTCCGTGGGCGTAGGCGTTCTTCTTAATACAGGGTACGACCTCCGAGCCGGTCATCTTTCTCACCTGCTCCAGGTTGAAACCTATCGCGTCCAGATCAACCTCTATCCATGAACTGTATCCTTCCACCTTGCCCCTGATCCAATCCGCTCTTTCCTCATCGAAAAACCGTGACATGTATAACGTAGAATACGTGAACGGGGAGCGTAAAAGATTGACTAGAAAGAGTTTCGAGAAACGCCTCAGAGATCTCAGACATGGCCCCAGAATAAACGTTAAGACTCCCCCCAGCGCCACAAACAGAACCTCGATGACCAACGGGACAAACCGACCAGAATTCATGACGGTTCAGACGCCGCGCACGCGGCTGTTAATAATTCAACGAAGCACTTTTACCTAGGTATGGGCACCCATACAGGATTAAGAGAAAAAACTCTCGCGGGTACACTACATGTCTGCAGATGAACTGAAACTAGACGAGCTTGAGGCACAGGCAGTCGAGCTAAGAACGACAAGGAACACGCTTTTCGACCAGATAAAAAAGCTCAAGGAAGAGCGTGACAGGCATAACAAGGCATCGCGGGCTAGCAGGGATCAGGCCCAGAAGCACCGTACAGAGCGTGACAGGATCAACGCAAAGATCCAAGAGATCAAGCAGAAACTCGGACCCCTCTTCGATACCCTCAACGAGAAGAATGACGCCTTGGATGAGACCGACAGGGCGATCAGGGAAGAGTATAGGGGAAAGCCAAGGAGGGAGACGGTTCAGAAGGACCTCGAGAGGATAGAGTGGGAAGTAATGACCACCCCAACATCCCAGATGCTGGGCAGGGAGGATGAGATGCTCCAGAGGGCAAGCGAGCTTAAGAAGACTCTTGAGAGCTACAAGTCCATCGAGGAAAAGCAGGGCAAGAAACAGGGCTTCCTCGCAGATAAAAAGGCCACCCAGACCGAGATCGGGGTCATGAGGGACGAGATCAACCAGCTGGCCGAGCAGAGTCAGGCGCACCACGAGCGAATGATACTTTTCTACGAGCAGACCGACAAGGAAAAATCAAAGGCCGACGAGGTGCACGGGCGTTACGTTGAGAAGATCAAGGAAGTTGACCTCATCAAACAGGACCTCAACTTCATAATGCCCCAAGTATACGCCATGAGGGACGGCCTCAAGGCATCAGACCTCAAAGTTGCCGAGCTCAGGAAGATGAACGCGCAGCAGCGGGCCGGTGCGATGAAGAAAGAGGCCATGGACAAGATGGGTCGAGGCGAGAAGCTTAGCTTCGAGGACCTTCGCCTGATATACGGTGACGGCAAAGAAGATTAACGGGCTTTTTCCCCGGTTTTTATACACGTAGAACCGGGCAGGTCATGCAGTGCAATCCGCCCATGCCCTTACGCATCTCCTCACCCGGGATCTGGACGACATCAATGCCTCGTTCATTTGCCTCTTTCATGACCCTGGGGTTACCCGTGTAATGGAAAGCAAGGTCTTTTTCGATGGTGACGAAATTGGCGGCCATATCGAAGCACTCCTGGTCCGTTATCTCCAGGATATCCCATCCGTCCTCCTTGAGCCACTCCACGAAGCTGCCCTCCCAGGTCTCGTCCCTCGTCCTGAACGTGGTGGGCAGGTCGTTCATGACCTCTGGGTGTGTCAGTGCCACCTTGCCCGGTAGCTCGCAGAACTCGCCATCGATGTGGACGATACCTTTCGGCATCTTGATGGTGATCCAGAGGTCACTAAGCCTGCTTTCCAGCAGAGAGTCGCCCATCTGGTCGAGTGCCCCCTGGGTAGACCTATCGCAGAGACCAGCTACGGCTGTTTTTCCCTCAAGAACCGCGAAACCGCCTCCCTCGAAGGTCTCCGGCTCCTCCATCTTCAAGGCTATAGGCACGCCGTTTGCCTCATGCGCTGCACTGATAACTGGGGTCTCAATCCTTCTTGACGGCAGTCCCATCCTGAAGAGGAACGCACCATCGCTGGTCATTGTACTGCTGTCCCTGACGAACACCAGGTTCGGCGCCTGGTAGCTCTGCTCTAGCATCTCCTTGTTGTCCGCGATGAGGTCCCTTACAAGTAGGACCTCAACTCCCGCGTCCTTCAATGCGTCAACCAGTTCTTGGTGGTCGCTTATGAATCGTTTAATGTCAACTGGCATATCGAAGTGGTGGGCTACAGGGTTGGCGTTGGCGAGTTCCAGCTCCTTGCCGGGGTGGTGAACCATGACACGCTTCAACGTGCCTGATTCGTGGTTTATACCATAACTAGGCATGGGGTATCCTGTCTAGAGGTTGAATAAAAACAACTTGTCGGCTCAGGTTTTCAATGCGGCTTTAGCAGCCTTCTTGTCTTCCCTTGCCTTCCTCTTGAGGGCCTTCTCCCTCTCCCCATCGGTAATCCTGTATCTCCTCATGCCGTCTGTGTCCTTGAATCCAATAACCCTGTCCTTCTGGAACATGTTCTTGAGCAGGCTGTACGACTTTTTCTCTTTGATCTCAAGGATCCCGGCCACCTCCTTCAATGATAATGGTTTCTCGAGCAGAAGAACTCCAATCTTGTTACGTAGCGTCGAAGCGGACACGTTAATCAAACATACATAGGGCTATGATCATTAAAACTTTGGTGGACACAGGAGCACCCTCAGTGAAATACCGACGACGGCGCACCCCTCCTCCATGCCACGCGCGTCGTCAAGGATTAAATACGAAGACACAATTTACTTTGGACATTAAAGGGGATGACTCATGAACGATCAGGACAGAAGCATCATAGCGATCTCAAGCAGCCACGGAATAATGCACGCATACCTCGTACTACTACCAGCGATGATACCCATCCTCGGAGGGGAACTCGGCGACATTGCCACAATCGGGATGCTGGCCTCGCTGGTGACTCTGTTTTATGGTTGGTTCAGCCTACCTGTGGGCTTCATCGCCGACAGGGTCAGCAAGAAGCTGCTCATCACCGGCAGTATGGTGCTATGCGGAGGCGCATCAATTCTCATCGGGCTGTCACCGAACATCCCCGTCACCGCCATCGCGCTAATCATCCTGGGCATAGGCGCCAGCCTCTACCACCCATGCGGATACGCCCATATGAGCTTGGCCTCGGACGAGATGCGGGGACGGTACATGGGGTTCCAGGGTCTCGGCGGTGACATGGGCATGGCAGTCAGCTTCCTGACCTCAAGCCTGCTAGGGGCGAGGTTCGGCTGGAGGATGACGTTCATCATCTGGGGGGTAATCGGCCTCATCATGGCCGCCATCGACCTCATAGTGATCCGGGACATAGCCTACGAGGTGCCCGAGGGCGGACACCTTGGTCCCGTAGCCACCATTAAGAAGATGTTCGGCTCGACTGACAGGACAAAGCTCATCATCACCTTGGGGGTCGTCGTCCTCAGCGGTATGCTCTGGACGGGCGTCTCCAGCTTCATCATGGTGTATCTCAAGGATGAGAAGGTAATGCCTCTAGTACTCGCTGGCGGCCTGAGCACACTAAAGTACACCGTCGGAGCCTTTGCCATGATAGTCGGAGGCGAGATGAGTGACAGGATCGGTAGAAAGAAGTTGCTGCTGTTCGGGTACGCCGGCTTCGCCATCAGCCTACTTGCCCTGATCTATTCCCCTAACATAGTGAGCGTGATGGTGATTGTCGTAGTCATCCTGGGGTTCACCTTCTTCGTGACCCAGAGCCCGATGAACGCACTTCTTGGAGACATCGCCTCCAAGGACACCGTTGGGGTGACCTACGGGGTCAACTTCACCCTCAAGTATGGTATCGGTTTCTTCACTCCAGCCATCGGCGGATGGTTGGCGGCAAACTACGGGCTGAACAGCGTCTTTTATTTCTTTGCCGGGCTGTCAGGGGTCGCGTTCCTCGTGACCTCGATGCTGAAGGAATAAACTCAGAGAACCCTTGGGGATAACTCCCCGACTTTCTTGTAGAAACCCGTGTCAGCGAGCTTGGCCGGGTCTCCCAGAGCCTCCTCGAGTTCCTCGCAGTACTCGATTTCCCCGATGTAATCGATCTCGAGCTTTGCCAGATCGGACTCGATGTAATCCCCATGCTTCATCACCATGTTCTCAATTACCCCTCGGGTGTTTATTCCAAGGTTCTTGAGCAGGATCAGCAGCCTGCGGACCGACTGGTACGCGACCATGCTGGGTGTCGTGATCACGACGAACTCCAGCTTGGGGACCAGCCTGATGGTGTCAAGCGTCGCGTCCCCTATTCCTGGGGGCATGTCAACCACCAAGTAATCTAGCTCCTCCCACCTGATGATGGCAAGGAGTTCAATGATGGCGTTGGACACATCGGCTCCCCTCAAAGGCGCCGGCTCGTCGAGGCTGTAATGGGTGATGCTCATGTACCTCAGGCCGTGGGCAAGAGGCGGGATGATGCCGTACTCCTCCTCGGGGTACAGCCCCTCGACGCCGAGAATTACATGGGTCGCAGGGCTGGTAAAGTCCAGGTCAAGTAGACCGACCTTGTAACCCTGGTCCCTGAGGTTCAGTGCGAGGCATGTGGCCACCATGCTCTTTCCCACCCCTCCCTTGCCGCTGCTGACCGCGATGACCTTGCCCACCTTATCAAACCTGCGCTCGATGACCGCAAGTCGGGGGTCACTCATCTTCCTTTACTCCCTTGATGGTCTCCAGCCAGACTCCCCTGCCCTGAGTTACCTCAAAGTCGGGGCTCTCGCACTCGGTGCACTTGATGTAGACGTGGGCCATCTCAGGGACGAAGTGGATAGCCTCAGAGACATCCTCGGTTAATCCCTGTGCCTCGAAGCTCCACTCGTTACCACATACGCGGCACTTGAACTTGGCAGGCTGCGTCTTGAGTGTGAACTTGGCGTCCTTGAATAGCTCTGTCTTTAGCTGCTCAAAGGTGAACTCCAGTACGTCGTGCTCCACCTGCTGGAGTTCCCCAATCACCACGATGACCTCCGTAACCTTGGTGAGGCCGTTCTCCTCGGCGAACCTCTGCGCCGTGGTGATTACGCCCTCACCCAGTGCCCATTCATGCATAGAGCTTGTTCATATCCCGCCTGTTATAGGTGTTACCCAGCACACCATCCGTGATAATGGTACATTTCGTCACCACGCCCTCCTTGAATGCGCCTGAATAACCCTCATTTCCACTGGCTCTTTCATCAGGGATGTGAGAATCGGGTTCAACCTAGGCACCGCTACCATGTTACTATCCATCGTTCTAACGTTGTTCACCGAGTTCCTCTACTTAGAGTACTTCAAGGAAGGGGTGGGGTA
>JABXKY010000157.1 GCA_013619005.1 Candidatus Bathyarchaeota archaeon
GAAATTACGTGATTGACGAGGAACGGGACTGCACCGGCCAAGCGATCCTACCGGGGCTTGTCAACACCCACACCCACATCCACGAGACAATGATGAGGGGGCTCGGACACGACTTCCCGTTCCACCAGTGGTGCGATAGGTTAGTCTTCCCCACGGCCAAGGCAATGGAGGACGAGGGGGAGGACCTGTACAGGGCACTTACCATATTGACGGCCATGGAGGCCGCCAGCAGCGGCTCGACCGCACTCATCGAGCACAGCGTAAACTTCGCCAAGAGGCACAGCCTCACCATGGCCCATGCCCTCCGAGAGTTCGGGCTCAGGGGCGCGATAGCCAAGGGGGCAGAGGACTTCAGCACCATCGACCAGGGGCACGTGGGCAAGGACATGGACCAAGAGCTCAGGGAGACAAAGGTATTCCTCGACGCGTGGAGGAAGGAGAAGCCAGACGATCTGGTCCAGGCGTGGGTCGGACCCTCAGGGGGAAAGAGAACCGTGGGAGGATGCACCAACGAGGCGTTGGTCGAGCTCAAGAAGATGGCCGACAATTACGATACCCGTTTCCACCTCCACTGGGCGGGCACATCCCCCGAGATCAAGATAGTCCAGCGGGACACGGGTTATGTTGGGAGCGTGGCCATGGCGTATCACCTGGGTATCCTGGATGAACGTACAAGCCTCGCCCACTGCATATGGATGGCCGAGGCCGAGATGAACATGGTAAAGGAGACAGGCGCTAGCATCGCCCACTGCCCCAGCTGCAACCAGATATGCGCCATAGGCGTCCTGCCCCTCGTGGAGCTCCTTGAGAAGGGGGTAACCGTGGGGATAGGCACTGACGGTGCGCCCCAGAACGACAGCCTAGACATGTACAGGGACATGAGGCAGGCAGTCCTCCTCCAGAGAATCACCAAGATGAAGGCGGACGCGGTGAGCCACCTAGACGCGTTCAGGATGGCCACGGTCTCAGGCGCCAAGATGCTAGGCCACGAGGACCTGGGCACGATAGAGCCAGGTCAGATTGCTGACCTCACCGCCGTCAAGGTTAGAGGCAACCACTTCCTGACACCACTCTTCGAGCCGCTTGAGACCCTTGTATACGCGGGGTCAGGGGGCAGGGACACGGCCTGGACAATGGTGAACGGTGAGATGGTGTATGACAACGGCACGTTCCCGACTGTTGACGCAGAGGCAGTGGTTAACCAAGTAGCCGACGCAGCTAAACGCATCAAACGCCACATAGTGTTCTAGTGATCGCCATGGCCAGTAAATCCTTCGACGAGCTTTATCCCGTAAAGGACGAGTACGATAGGTTCGATGCAAGGGAGACCGCCTTCGGCCAAGCCCTAAAGAAGACGGGGAAGATGCTCCAGTTCTCATCGCTGGAGTCCAAGGCGGGCAGGATTCTATCGGGAAAAAAGGGTTTCAGCCTCCTAGATTACGCGTTCCATGATGCCGCTGGGATGTATGAGACGCCGTTCGGGGAACGCCACACCCAGGACAGGGGCAACTACAAGTGGCAGAGCCTCGGGACAGCCAAGAAATATCCCGGAGTAGGCAAATGGGAGGCGACTCCAGAGGAGGCCGCCAAAGCCGTACGTAAAGCGTGCAAGTTCTACGGTGCCGGGGATGCCGGGTTCGCGCCGCTCGACAGGCGCTGGGTCTACAGCCATACCAGGTACGGTAAGCCCATCGTCTTCGAGGACGTGGAGGAAGGGTACACCACTGAGGAGAAAGCGGTCATACCCGAGAGCCACAAGTGGGTTATCGCGCTGACGGTCCCCATGGACCTGGAGAACTTCATGCACACACCCTCCGCCACCGAGTCGGTCTCGGGCTTGGGGTACAGCAGGATGCATTTCCTCGGAGGCATGGTGGCCGAGTTCATCCGGGGCCTCGGGTACCACGCGGTCCCATGTGGAAACGACACGGCCCTCAGCGTCCCCATCGCGATCCAGGCAGGGCTGGGGCACCTCGGGAGGCACGGCAGGCTCATCACATGGAAACACGGCAGCATGTGCAGGATACTCAAGGTCTTCACCGACCTGCCATTAGCGCAGAGCCCCATGGCTCCCGGTGGGATCGTGGAGTTCTGCGAGGACTGTAAAAAGTGCGCCAAGCATTGCCCAAGCCAATCCATATCAAACGGGAAGCGTGACTACCAGACTGTGAGCGACGCCAACAACCCCGGCGCTCTCAAGTGGTATGTGAACGCCGAGAGCTGTCTGGACTACTGGAACGTTGTTGAATCCGGGTGCGGTATCTGCTTCAGGGTCTGCTCGTTCAACAAGAAACCGGGGCTGCACCACGACGTGGTCAAGTGGTTCATCAGGAATATCCCGGCATTGAACAAGTTCTGGGCATGGTCCGATGATGTAATGGGCTACGGGAAAAGGGTGCCACCAGAAAAGTTCTGGGAGTAACCAAAGTTAGAGCTGTTGGGTGCAAGCCCTAATCAGTCTCTGGGCTCGGCTTTTTTTACGTATATCTGAATTGTGGCTGCGGCGAGGAGAGACATTGCCGTCAGAATGGCGCCGAGTGTCTGCCAGCCCGTCACGAGGAGTAATGCCCCAAGTGCTCCCCCTATGGAGTAGCCGAGGTTGGACGCAGCGTTGTGGAGGCTCATCATCGATCCCTTCGCTTTGGTCTGCTGGAGGCTGAGGGTGTTGTGGGCGTTGTACCGGAGGGCATCCAGGAGGTTGCCCAGGAGTATGGCTATGATGGCAATCGAGAGAGTGGGCGCGATGTTGTATGTAACGGTGCAGATGCTGGTGCCCAGCAATCCAAGTGTGGTGGTGAGCCTCGGTCCCAGTTTCGCGAGGATGGGGGTCGTTATGTAGCTACCTGTGATGAACATAACGGCGGTGCCCGTGAAGATGTACCCCGTTTGGACGGTGCTTGTCTGGAACGTCTCCCTGAGGAAGCTGAAGCACCAGAAATAGAGTCCTTGAATAGCCGCTGATGCAAGGAGGTTGCTCAGGATGCACCCAACCGCGCTCCCGTTGGATGTAATCTCCCGTATCCCAGTGGCGATGTCATCTGTTCCTTTGTTCTCAGTGTCAGGGAGGGCAAAGTACGTGAATATCAAGCCAAGAGCGCCCAAGGTCCCTGCGAAACCGATGTACGCTAGCCTCCAGCCGCCGACCTCTGCGATCTGGCCGACAATCGTTCCGCCTAACAGGAACCCAAAACCGCCCCCCATCCCCATGAGGCTTATCACCCTTCCCTGTTCAGCTTCAGAGTAATACTCAGCGATTAGAGTCGTTATCATTGGAACCACGATGGCCATGCCTGCACCTGTTAGAATGGTTGCTAGGATCAGAACAGTGAAGCTGGGAGCCAAACTGCTGGCGACCGCTGAGGAAGCGATGATCAGAAGCCCGACAGTGAGGAGTCGTTTGTAGTTGTACCTTGAAGAAATGAACGTCATCGCGATGCTGCCGAGGAACGCGACAACACTGGCGGTTGTCCTGATCTGTCCTCCGATCCCGATGGGGATGTTAAGGTCGTTGCTGATCTCCGTGAGCAGCACCGCCGCCACGATGGACGGCGGGTACGTGCTCAGGGTAGCTATGAGAAGCGATGGCAGGATGAGTCTGTTGGGTTTGTTCTCATTTACCATCTTGTTCCCAATGATTTGATGCCGCGGATGTTTACATCTTACGGTCTCTTAACGAGGATCAGCAGGTTAGGCTGTCCTCGTGGGTTTATGGCGGAGAACTTGAAATGCCTGTGTAGGTTAATCGACAAGAATTAGATTAGCATGTAGCTGGCGGTGGATGTCTCGTAAATGACCATCCCCTGATGGACTAGAGTGGTCAGCGCCGACCTGATCTGTCTCCTGCTCAGGGTCACGTGGAACTGTATATCACTGATCCTCGCCTTCCCCTCCTCAAGCAGTAGCGCGAGGGTCACCTTGTCCATGTTCGTGATTTTCTTTAATTGTTCCATATGTAATCAGCGTCTAGAGCTTGAGGTCTCGGATATAAACATTGTCGCCACTCAACGAACATCCTTTCGACGTATGACGAATAAAAGATCAAGTTGGATCAATAAACTTAGAGGTGCCTCTCCACTAGCTTTTTCAGTTCCTCGTACCTGGCTGACATGATCATATCCTCGGTCACCCCAGGAACTGAGCCGGGGTCAACCCTGAGCCTGTACCTGAGTTGGGCCGCCTTGTGGAGAACCTGTCGCCTCTCAATGTTCTCGGGCGTGTCAGTGTGTAGTTCGGTCATCAGGTATCCGGGGACATCTGGAAGCGGCTCTAGCGCCTTCGGGTCCTTGATGGGGTCCCAGGGCTTGTGTGGTTCTACCTGGTACCACATCGCCACGCTGCTATAGTCCTCCTGGAGTATGTTCCCGTGGCAGTGCTCCATGGTGACCCTGATGGATTTCCTGAACGTGATTGGATCGGGTACATGATGCCTGTAAGCCGAGACCTTGGCGTTCTCCCTGTCGAAAAGGGTCAGCCCGTGGAAAGGTGCAGCGAACTCGCCGTCCAAGAAGTACCATGCACCCTGGAAGTAGTCCTCGGTGCCCGTGCCGTAGATGCTGGGCTCGTCCTCCCCGTCGATGTAAATCATCTCGTCCCCCTCAAGGAACACCAGGCTTCCCTTAACGTAGCTCTGCATGCTCATGAGGCAGCCAGCGAAGTGGCCCTCGCCCTCCGCGTCCAGAATCAGGTAGTTCTCGCCTATCGTCGTGGGGTTCTCCCGATTCCACTGGGCGTGGAATCTGGTGGGTGCGACCTCCTTGGTTTCCTGGTACTGGATGTTGTAGTAGAGGTGGCTGATTGGGGTGTCACCAAGGTTCAGAAGTTCAAGGTGGGCGCCCTCGGAGTACGGCATCGGCCAGTAGCTGTGGAAGCCGCCGCTGGTCATGCCCTGCATCATCGCCGTGTGGTGCCTGTACTCGGCGAAGCCGCACCCGAAGAAGTCCCCGAAGGGCACCTCTACGCTGGGACTTGCCTCGTCGTCCCACGTGTACCTGAGGACAGCGTTTCGGAGCAGTAGCGGGTCCCTGTTCCTGATGGTGAACCATGCACGGTTCAAGACCCCAGGTCCCTTTAGATCCGCCAACGTGACAGTTTCACCGGGCTCCACTGAAAGGTAGTCCCTGTTACCGTGACCCCTGTCGTAGCTGCTGACCATCCTTGACCTGCCTTTTTTCAGGCTGGGGATATCCGCTAGTGAGAAGAAAGCCATGGAAAACCACTATTTCTGGTAGTTTTAACGGTTGCGAGGTGGGAAACATAAAATCGCCCGTGCGCAGTACCATGTAGCATGAGCCAGTTCGATGACAAGCTACGGGATTATATCTCTGAGAATGAGATAGACGCCAAGGTAATCTCATTCGAGCAGTCAACCCACAGCGTAGCGGAGGCGGCTGAGGCTGTAGGGGCCGAGCCCGAGGATTTCGTCAAGAGCATCTGCATGGTGACCATGGGCGGCAAACTCGTCGTGGCGATAGTTAAGGGCGAGCACAGGGCCAGCACCGGCAGGGTCGCCAAGGCACTGGGAATCCCAAAGCCCCGGATAGCGAGACCGGACGAGATACTTGAACTCACAGGTTACCCCGTGGGAGGTACCCCTGCATTTGGGTACCAGGCTACCTTCCTCATGGACCCAAGGGTGCTTGAGAAGGAGAAGGTCTACTCGGGAGGGGGATCAGGCAACGCCCTCACATACATGTCCACCGAGGAGATGAAGCGGGTCAACGGAGCAACGGTGACCCGAGTCCGCAAGTAGATGGTCCGTTCACCCCGATCCTTTCATCAATTACGGCTTGAAGCTACACGACCTTGGCATATACCGGGCCCGGAATCGCATAGGGTTTTCTCACCAATTGATCTTGCCATCCTCGACGATGATGTAGCCTTCCTTGATGACGGTCCCGATGTTAGCCCTATCTTGGAGTACCTTGATGTTCCTCAACGGGTCGCCGTCAACGAGTATCAGGTCCGCTTTTTTGCCTACCTCAAGTGTACCCACATCTGGCAGTGCACAGTTCTCCGCATTGGTCTTGGTTGCGCTGATGATGGCGTCCATGGGCTTCATGCCTCCCTGCTTCACGTAGGTGTAAATCTCCCATGCAACACCTGGCGCGTCCCAGTAGGTGTTGTCCGTACCCGCGGCGATCTTGACCCCGGCTTTTAGGCATGTCTTGAAGTTCTTCACAAGTCCAGGTTTCATTGCCTCGAACTCGTCGCGGGTACCTGACGCAGCTCCCTCATAGGCATCAACCAGCGGATCGTAGTAGAACATACCCATTGTGGGTACCAGGAATTGACCATTGG
>JABXKY010000176.1 GCA_013619005.1 Candidatus Bathyarchaeota archaeon
GGCCAACAAGCATGGAAGGATCATCGCAGACAACATCATGGGCCGGGAGGTTTCCTTCAAGGGGGTCAACGGTACCGCTGTCTTCAAGGTTCTTGACTGGAACTGCGGCGCTACGGGTATCACCGAGAGGAAGGCATTGGAGCTTGGCTACGATGTGGTCACCGCCATTGTGCCCAGGGCTGACTACAGCGGCTATATCCCTGGCAACAAGAGGACCGTCATCAAGCTCATCGCCGACAGGGTGAGCTGCAGGGTTCTGGGCTGCCAGGTGGTGGGCGAGGGTGACGGTGTCAAGAGGATCGACGTGGTGGCGACCGCCATGAAGTTCGGCTCGAACCTGAAATCAATAGCGGACCTGGACCTGGGGTACGCCCCAGCGTATAGCACGGCCATCGACGCGATAGCCCACGCATCCAACGTCATGAGGAACAAGGTACACGGGTTGGTTCACGGGGTCAGCCCCATTGAACTGAAGGAGAGGCTGGACGGAGACAGCGAGTTCGTGCTCCTGGACGTCAGGCGGGACGAAGAGTATGACGCCGTTCACTTCAAGGACCCGCGGACCCTTCACATCCCGTTGGTGGACCTGAAGAGGCGCATATCCGAGATACCGGAAGGCAAGGAGATCATCATCTACTGCCTCATCAGCGTAAGGGCTTACAACGTGGAGAGGACTCTCAGGGGCCTCGGCTTCAGTAACGTCAAGACCCTGGACGGCAGCCTCGTGGCCTGGCCGTTCCCGGAGTACCTCACCGCCTGATTTCTTCCCTTATCTTTTGGGCTATTTCCTCAAAGTACTCCCTGTTTCTGGGCCTGAACCTGGCGGCGCCGCTGAATATGTTCATCCCAGTCTTCTTGGGCCTTGGTATGATGTGGATATGGACGTGGGGTATTAACTGGCCCGCGTTGGGGCCGTTGTTGATGAAGATGTTGCTGGCCGGGGCGTCGAATGCCACCTGTATGGGCTTGACAAGCCCCTTGAGGGTGTCGAAGAGGGCGTTGTACAGTTCCTCGGGGAGGTCCTCCACGAACTGTTGGTGGTGCTTGGTGATGAGCAGAACGTGGCCGTCCGCCACCGGGTTGATGTCCAGGAACGCGAGGGTGTGCTCGTCCTCGTGGACCTTGTGGCTGGGCGCAGCGCCCTCGACTATATGGCAGAAGATACACATTATTCATCAGGCCTTATGGCTTTCAATGCGCCGTGGGGGCAGAGCTCGACGCAGCAGAAGCACTGGATGCACCTGTCCATGTTGAACTCGGGGAGCTTGTGGATCGTGATTACCTGGGCGGGGCACACCTTTGCGCATATGCCGCAGGCGATGCACTTGTCCTCATCCACTAAGATGGGCATCCTGATGTCTATGAACATCTGGCCGTCCTGGTGACCCTCTGGTTTCTTCATCGGGTGGACCACGTCCTCGATTGCCTCCCCAACAACCTCGATCTCCTCCATTCCCCTGGGGCCGATGCCCCTCTGGATGGCAAGATGATTTGTCCCCACCTCGTTGACCGGGTCCCACCCCATGATTGACGCCGCCACCATGTCAACGGCCACCGCGTCCCCCCCGGCTATTATGAGCCCCAGTTCAACCGCGTCACCGGAGGCTGGCCCCTCTCCCTCCATGGCCACGTGGCCGTCAACCACGTGGAGCTTGACCTGGTCCTTGATGGCAGAGTAGATGTCAAGGAGCAGGTGGTTGAAGGCCTCCGAGTCGTTGCCGACGTGGACGTGGTGGTGGGCCTTGGTGCCCCCCTGCTGGAGGCCGAACAGGTTCTTGACGGCGCATGTGAGCGTGGTCAGGACATGGGTCTTGAGGGTGGGGAAATTGATGACTGGGTTCTTGGTCGCCGTCTCGGGGAACCAGAGGTCGTTGAGGATCACTCCCTCTATGGTTCTCTTGACGGGGGGCTCCCTGTCAAGCATGGTTATCTCGATCCCGTTCTCCTCGCAGAGATTTCTTACACCCAACCCGTCAAACACCACGTCGGGTCGTGTGTAAGACGCGGTCGCGGGGCATTCACCGAGAACGGTCTTGCTCCCCTGTTCCTTGAGCAGCTCGTGGATGGCGAGGACCACCCGCATGTCAGTGGTGGCGCCTGTCTCGGGTCCCTTGACTGTGAACAGGTTGGGTTTGAGGAGGGTCTCTTGACCTGGTTCAACGAATTTGTCTATGCCTCCCAGGAGCTCGACGGCCCTCTTCGTGGCCTCCCCGACCCCTATATCGGTCTTGACGACGGCGACCCTGTGCTTCATATCACTGTTTTGGCGGTTGGGCGTGATAAAGATAAGGATTGATTGGCACGCCTTGGGTGAGGCGCCCGGTGAGAAGGGGTGTTAACTGATTTCCTGTGCCTGGGCTTTCTGCTCGGGCTGCACCGTCAATAGGTCTCTGAGCGTGATGTACCCCACCAGTTCCTTGTCGACGACGGGCAGTGTGTACACGTTTGACTCGGTGAGTATGGTTCGCACGTCGCTGAGGGCCGTGGTGGGCCTTACCAGTATGATCTCCTCATCGGTTATACTCTCTATGCTTGTCTTCTTGGGGTTGAATCCCGGGGTGTACGTGTAGCGGAGTATATCGTTTACCGTGACTGATCCCAGTATCTCTCCGTTTTTCGTTACTATGATGGTGTCTATCCCCGCCGTGATCATTATCTGGGCGGCCTCGGTGACCGTGGACTCGTGGGGCACCGTGTACGGGTGTCCCTTCATGGCGTGTCTTACCTGTAGAATCATACCTGTACCTCAAAGTCCAGTGTCTTCATGAGCTCCTTGTAGCGGTTCCTGATGGTGACCTCGGTTATCTGGGCCGTCTTGGCTATCTCGCCCTGTGTTCGGTGCTCCTCGCTGAGCCTGCACGCGATGTATAGGGCTGCCGCCGTTATCCCCTCGGGGGCCCTCCCGATGGTTAACCTCTGCGCCTTTGCCTTCTCCATGATTCTTCTGCAAAGCTGCTCCGTGAGGCCGCTGACCCTGAGGGCGCTCACGTACTTTGTGATTAGCTGATCCTTGTTGACCTGGGGGATCTCTGGCTGCAGCTGCTTGTACAGGTGGCGGTAGTTCCGCGCGGCCTCCTTGCGGGTGATGGTGGCTGCCTTGGCCACGTCCTCCAGGCTCCTGATGACGTTGCACTGTCTGCATGCCATGTAGACGGCCGATGCCACTACGGACTGTATGGTTCTTCCCCTGATGAGTCCCTGGGTCACCGCCTTCCTGTAGAGGTGCGCCGCTGTCTCCCTGGTGTTCTGGGGCAGCTTGAGCTCGTCGGCGATGCGGTTGAGCTCGCTTAAGGCCTGGGTGAGGTTCCTCTGCACGCTGTTGTTGGTGGTGGTCCTGCGCTGCCACTTGCGGAGCCTGTGCTGTCGCTCCTTTTCCTCCAGGGTGAGGCGTCTTCCCGTGCCGTCCTGGCTCTTCCATGAGATCGTTGTGCTGAGGCCCTTGTCGTGGATGAGGTTTGTGAGGGGCGCACCGACCCTTGTGAGCTTGTCGGACTGCTGTGGATCGAAGGCGCGCCACTCGGGGCCTTGGTTGAACATGATGGAATCGAGGACCGTGCCGCAGGCCGTGCATACTAGCTCGCCTGAGTCGTTATCTGATACAATTTTCGTGCTTCCGCATTCGCATGTTAGAGTCTGAGCCACTGTATGAACCTCATTAATCAGTTTTACCGGTCCATCTCTATTAACCCCGTGTGTGTGTGAATAATCTACAAACCTTAAATACGACTAATGGGACTCCCGAGGTTTTTTTGGTTTTAATGCTCCAGTGCTTCTGGTGATGTCAGTGATAACCCGCGAAGATGAACTTGTTCTATATTTGGCGGTTGATCCCTCTACTGTTCTTTTATACATCCTCGACTGACTCTGGTTGATTAATTTGGGTTACAGCGAGGAGACGGTGAGGTTCACCGAGGACGTCATCGAGAGGGCGCATAGGTACGGGTTCCCCCTTGTTGGCATCGTGTCAGCCATGGATTATGATGCCGTTCCCTCCCACTTCATCGGCCACAGGGACTATATGTGTGACACAAAGAAGACGGGGGACTACATGGAGGGGGCCAAGAGCCTCATCATACTGGGCGTCCAGGTGTGGGACAGCCTCTTCGATATGGTCATCAAGGTGGGGGACCACCACGAGTACCCCGACGAGTGGAGGGGCAGGTACTACGCCAGGCGCATGACCCGGCACCTGGACGGCCTGGGGTACAGGACCGAGCTGGAGCCCGAGCTGCTGAGCAAGAAACGGATGGCCCAGCTGGGGGGCATCGGTGGCTTCGGTAAGCAGAGCCTCATAGTGAACCCGGAGTTCGGGCCATGGCTGAGGCTTAGGAGCATCCTCACTGACGCCGAGCTTGTGCCCACGGACCCTTTCACCGAGGACCTGTGCGGTGAGTGCGACGAGTGTGTAAAGGCGTGCCCCGTGGGTGCGTTGACTCCCCACAAGGTTGACCCCGACAGGTGCCTGCTGGGGATGAGGTGGGAGGACAGGCTCAGCGAGGAGTTCAGGGATGTCTACATGGAGCACAGCCCAAGCCTGACTGAGTCTACGTGGCTCATGTGTAACACGTGCCAGAAGGCGTGCCCCATCGGCAGGGACCTGAGGTTCGAGAAAAGGGACAGGGTCCTAGCCCAGTAGTTTCTTCATCTCGTCGAGGGTTTCCCGGCTGTCTAGCATGGCCTGGATGTGGCTCACAAACGTGAGGGCTCCCTTGATCTCGTATAGACTGTACTTGTCCATGGTGTCGGCGAATTTATCGTCGGTCATCGTCTTTTCGATGACCTTGTTGATCGCGCGCGCGGTGTTGACGGCGCTGTACCTGGGTGGGCGCGTGGAGGGCTTGGCGGGGTTCCTGCTGCCCTTCGCGGCGGGTAACTTTGTGTACATCGCAGGGTGTGACCTGGTGCCGGAGCTGCTGGACCAGAAGGGTTTTGGTAAGGGGCTGTCCCAGTTCGGTTTGATGGCCCTGGGGGTGCTGCTGATGTACCTGGTGAAGCTGTTCTAGGGTTTGCAGAACTTGTGGTCCTTGACCACCAGCACGGGCACGGTGCAGGCGTCGGTGACCTGCCTGCTGACGCTTCCCAGCATCCAGTTGAGGATGCCCCCTGTGCCCCTGTTGCCCACCACTATGAGGTCAACCTCTCTGGCCCTGGCTGCCTCCACGATTTTCCTTGACGGGCTGCCCGTCATGACTATGGGCACCACCTTCAGGCCCGGGTGACTGTCCTCGACCTCTTTGACCTTGGATGCGACCATCTTCTTAACGCTCTCCTCGATGGTGTCGATGTAATCCGGTAGCTGGGGCATCTCCCCCTCCAGCCCCATGGATGGGATGGGGGGCACGACGCTGAGTATTGTGAGCTCTGCCTTGTTGTTGGCGGCCATGCCCGCTGCTACCTTTAACGCGTGTAGGCTGGGAGCCGATCCGTCTATGGCGACCAGTATCTTTTTCCACATGGTTACCGTTGGGGCGCGGCGGTATATATGGAAACCTTAGGGGGTTGATGGCTACCGCCCACTGATGGTGCATTTATTTTATTTGGGGGGCGGGGGATACACCTCTCTATTTGGTCTATATGGAACACGTTTACCATATTTTGGTGTATGTATGCCGCATTTCTTATATTCAACTGTTTAGCATTGGTGTCTGGCCTACAATGAATCCCTGTAGAACATGTATCAAGGTGTACAGCACAAGCCCCTGTACGAGTCTCAAGCACTGTGCCTTCGAGGGCACACCCGAAAAGCCATTCAGCGAGGGCCAGGTTCAAAGGCACTCAGGTAAAGCTCATCAAAGCCAAGTTGTAGTGCTGGACGATTAGGCCCTGGGCGGGCCTGCCTTGATGCGTTGACGCATCTCGTCAATTGATCCTCTCCACCCGTTGATGTTCTCGCTCCACCATGTGGCTCCTGCTGCTTGCCAGGGCCCGATGATCTCGGCTCCCTTCTCTGGGTCTCCCGGTGTCTCTCCCCCCGCGACGATGTCATAGTTCTCCAAGCTTCCCCTTCGTTTCTTTATGATCCCTGTGACCTTCTTGAGGTCCTCGACGGTGAACACCTCGGGATAGTTCCTGCCTGGGGTGACTCCATCGTACCGTGCCGCCCTGTGCAGGGGACGCTTGTTGGGTAGAAACCCGGCCACCCAGATGGGTATCTGGTCTTGGTAGGGCTTCCCGTAGGTGACATCGTTGAGCTGGTAGTGTCTGCCTTGGTAGCTGAAGGTCTCTCCCTTCCAGAGGCCCTTGATGATGTCCAGCGCCTCGTCTAGCT
>JABXKY010000307.1 GCA_013619005.1 Candidatus Bathyarchaeota archaeon
TGAGATAAACTTCAACAACGAAGATATGAACACAATCATCATACATGAGCCATTAAATTCCAAGTTCTCCGCAAGAAACCTTCTAGCGGCGGCTGCCCTATTCTGCACGTCAGGATCAATGATGTACGAGTTAGATGCGCGAAAGCCAGGTGCACGGTACAATAAGCTCAAGGCACGTGTAGTATCAAAGTACGCTAGGAACGAGAAGGACCGAGCCATCATTGAGTCGATGAAAGTTGAGGTACTGGTTGATGTTCCAGAGGAACACCGATCTGAGTTTATCGAGGTGGTTGATGAACATGAGGAGAATGAGTGTTTCATCACCCGTAGCCTGAACAATGGGATAAAAGTGGACATTGAGATCGAGGAAACATAATCTAATCCATAATTTTATTCTCAGCATCCAAGAGTTCAGGGTCGCACTGTAACAATTGGGGTAGAGGAAAAGATCAAACGGTCTTGTTAAAACCGATGACACATGTCCCGATATCAGGGTGCGTCTCCCCCCAGTTCATCAATTCTTTCAGCAAAGAGTCTCCCTCAGTGGAGGGTGTACCGAACACAGCATCAACAATACAGTGTACAGGTTCCAGCTGGCTGACCTCCATGGGCTTGTACACCATCCTGAGACGCTGCTTGGCCTCTCTCTCCCTCGGGAGGAGGGGCGTGTAGACGACGAACTCGTCCCACAGGAAGAAGTTCTTCCTGTCCTTCCCCAACGCCTCCCGTTTATCCGGGTCCTTGACCTGCTCCCCGACTATGATGTCGTCGTAGATCATGGCCATGCTCGGGTGGTGGGGGTACTCGTAGGTTGATGAGTTGATGAGTAACACAGCCGTGTAATCCCTCAGCAGCGACTCCCTGAGCCCCATGTTTGAGGTTTTGCACATGCCGTACGCGACCTTGTCCTCGGCTGCCTCCTCCACCGCGAGCAGCCTGGTCTTCTCCTCGGATGTCAAGAACCTGATGTCCTCAACCCCTCTGCAACCTTTCAGGACCTCAACTGCTTCGTTTAAACAGGCATCAACGTTACCCAACCGCACACACCACAGGTCTTAAAGTAACGAAAAACGGGTATATGTTATCTCTTACTGGTGCCAAAATGGAGAACGGATTTAACCTCGATGAATTCGAGGAAATAGCCATCAAGAAAGGCGCGGCCGATGCAAAGTTAATCAAGGCAGACCAGGTCAAGGTGGCTGACTGGGTATACTGGAAGTGCAGGTACGGCTGTGTAAGCTACGGGAAAACATTGACGTGCCCGCCACACAGCCCGACCCCGGACCAGACCCGGAAGCTACTGGAAGGTTACGAGCACGCGGTGCTCCTGAAATACGACTCCGCCGAGGATTACCCGAGGCTATTAGCAGAGCTTGAGAAAGAGGCGTTCCTCAAAGGGATATACTCAGCCTGGGGACTGTCCTCGGGAGCATGCCGGTTATGCGAGGACTGCACCAACAACCCGTCGGGTTGCAGGCACCCCGGTGTAGCCCGCCCGGCCATGGAGGCGTGCGGGATAGATGTTTTTGCAACGGCGTTGGAGGCCGGATGGGATCTGAGAGTGAAGACATCAAAAGACGATTCATTCCATAGGATATGCATGATCCTGCTGGTCTGACTCTAGTACTTGAACTCGATACCCATATCCACGAGTTCGCTTTTCACACGGGAATATATCTCGACGTACTTGGGCCTAGGCTCCAGTGTGTCCAGATCGTAAATCTCGTTGAACGTGTGCCCCCACGGACCCCCGTCCTTGGTGATCCGGTCCCTGTACTTCTCGACTATCTGCTTCACGAGCTCGTTCGCGTCGCCTCGCTTGATCCCTGTGGCCGAATGCCCCAGCTCTGCGTGGAACTTGTTCTCCAATGCGCTACCAAGCATGGGCCTGACCTTGTACCTCCTGATGCCCCCGCCGCAGAACATGTCACGCCCAGACGCCAATCCGGCTATGGTGAGGGCGGCAATCTCCCAGAGCTGCATCTCAGTGCCTGGCCCCGCAGCCGTGAGGAAGAAACGCCCGTTCAAGCCCCTGTAGTTTCTGGCAATGGCTTGGCCAGTAAGTTCCGTCCCCCACATGCCCGGGTTGAAACTTGAGGTGGGCACAGTTCCGGGGTTCCTGGTGAGGCCGTGGTCGCCATAGACCGGGCCAACGTTGTGCTGGTATACCATGACGGCGCCAAGGAAATCCGCGATGGAGACTATGGTAGCGCCCTCTGGGCCGCCCGCCCATCCACCTATTACGGCTCCTCCATGTGTGCCCCTGATGCAGCCGTAGTCAAGGGCGTAGGCGACCTTCCCCAGGGCCTCGTAATCGGTCTTTAACTCGGCTATGACCGAGACCATGATGCCGTCGGTCTGTCTCACGCCGTGCTCCGGGCTACAAGCAGCGATATCCCCTATTGCGGACGGGCAAGCCGAGACGAAGTGCAGCCCCGGTCTCCCGGCTCTCCGGAGGGCCTCCCGGACCCAGACGGCCATCCGATACCCAGAGTGCACCTCAAGGGGGGTGCCCTTCCTGAGCATGTGTCCCTCGGATGTGTGCACGGGGGGTCCAACGTAGAGGCCATCGATGAGGGGTTCCTGGGCGATGCTCTGGTACAGCTTGATAAAGTTCTCCCCCTCCGAGATATCGCTCTCAATAACGCCGCCCACGATCACAGGGGGTTTGTCCCCGGCTATCCCCCGCCTCGTGGCGAGGCGCTTCTCCTTTCCCGCACCAATCTCAACCTTGTCATCCACCTGGGAGAGTGCGGATTTCACCTCGGAGTCATCGAACTTGATCACGCGCCTGGAGTCCATGCAGTACATGCCAGTCGAGAGAAACAGCTCTAGACCGGCCTTCCACACATCATCGGCCAGGCTGTCAACGTCCGGCACATAGACAGATGGATCATACTTGATGTCGTACTCCTTCACCAGCCTACTGGTTTCAGTGAAAATCTTCATATCGAAATCTTTTACGATGGTCGGAACGCCGGTGTTTATTCCCCTATTGAGGACTTCCCAGAAATTTGGAGCAGACATGATAATCACCCAGACAACTCGGTCAGGTGGCTATGATGTTCATGTTTGACCATTTAATATTTTATAGATAGAATGAAAATGGGGAAAGCCTGTCCTAGATGTCCAGGCCAAGGTCCCTCAGGTCGGATTTGGCCTCCTCGTACACCGCGAGGAACCGTTTCCTCGGCTGCAGGGTCTTGAGATCATATATCTCGTCAAACGTGTGACCCGGGGGGCCACCGTCGGAGTCCCTCGTGATCCTGTGCTCGTATTTTATGAGCATCTCCTCGGCGATATGGTTCGCGAAATCCCTCTTGACGCCCGCCATGGCGTGCCCCAGTTCACCCCAGAACCTGTTCTCCAACCCGCTTCCAAGCAGCGGCCTCACCTTGAACCTGCGCGTCCCCTGGGACAAGCCCTCCCTGCCACAGGGCAGGGCAGCCGCGATGGCCGCTGATATCTCCTGGAACTGCATCTTGGTGCCGGGCCCAGAGTTGGTCATGGCCACAACCGTGTTAATGATCTTGGTGTTACGTGATAGGGCTTGACCTCCCAATGAGGAGCCCCAAAGGCACGGACGGGTTACGAAGGCGCTGTAGTTAGGCGTGGATGCCCTCAGGTACCCCAGGGCATGGTATGAGGCGCCGATCCCTATCTTGTAGACCATGGTAGCCATGATGGCGTTGGCTATCGCCACCACGAGGGCTCCCTCGGGGCCCCCGCCCCAGCCACCTATCATGCCCCCGTTGTACACGTGTTTGACACAGCCGTAGTCATGGGCCTGCACGATCTTGTTGAGGTTCTCGTAATCAGTCTTCATCTCGGGCATAATCGTTGCCACGATACCATCCGATTTCCTGAGGCCGACGTTCGGGTCACACGCAGCAACATTCGCTATGGCGGCTGAGCAAGCCGAGATAAAGTGAAGGCCGGGCCTACCAGCCCTCCTGGTCGCCTCTCGCACCCATGAGACCATCGAGTGGCCGAGGTGGGTCTCAAGCGGCGTACCGGTCCTGACGGTCCTCCCCTCTGAGGTCTGCAGGGGCGGCCCCACGTAGAAGCCATCTATGAGGGGCTCCTGGGCGATGGATTGGTACAGTTTGACAAAAAGTTCACCCTCGGGCATGTTGCTCTCGATCACGCCGCCGCATATGATGGATGGGGGGGCGTTATCGTCGATGCCTCGAAGCTTCAACGTCCTCCGCTCGGAGCCCTCGCCTATGACGGCCTCGCCCCGTATCTCCCTGAGCCCCGCCTTTATCTCCGACTCGTCGAACATGATCCTGCGGCTTGAGTTTAAACAGTAGGAGCCCACCTCGGTGAAGAGGGCCAGGCCCGCGTTCCAGACATCTTGGACCAGGCTGTCATCGGTTGGAACAGGTGTTGTCGGGTCATACTTGATGTCGTACTCCTTCACGAGCCTGCTTGTAGTTCTGAAGAGGCTCATATCGAAGTCTTTCGCGGCCATAACGGGGCCCGTGTTACAGGCGCGGTCTAAAACCTCCCAGAGACTCGGGGCAGCCATATCATCACGCCCCTAACTCATTATTTCCGTGGCCTTCCTGACGGCCTCGGCGGCGTCTCTCCCGTAGGCGTCCGCGCCGATAACCTCGGCCCAGTTCTCCGACACGGGGCCACCGCCGATGAGGACCTTGAACTTGTCACGTAGGCCGGCGGCCTCCAGTGCCTCTATCAGGTCTTTCATGAAGGGCATCGTCGTCGTCATGAGGGAGGAGACCGCGATTATATCTGCGTCAACCTCCTTGGCTTTCTCGATGAAGGCGTGGCTCGTGGTGTCACACCCCAGGTCATAGACCTTGAACCCGTTTGCGCCGAGCATCGAGGCAACGATCCTCAACCCGAGGTCATGGATATCCCCCTCCACCGTCCCAATTACAACGGTCCCGGTCCTTGTGGACTCAAGGTCCTCCATGGACATGTGACTCTCAAGCACCTTGATAGCCGCCTCAAGGGCCTCCGCCCCTAGTACGAGGTGGGGGAGCCAGAGGTCCCCGCTCTCAAATAACTCTCCGATCTCCCTAAGGCCCAATGCCAGGCCCTTCTCGATCGCTGTAACCGGGTCGATTCCTATCGCAACAGCTGTTTCCGCTGCCTTCACCGCAGCGTCGGAGTCATAAGCCAAAACCGCGTCGTAGAGACTCTGCAAAACGTCTTTCTCAGAAGCCAAATCAATTCACTGAGGTAGGTACTGTGTAAATTACTATGTATATTTAATCATTGAAACAATCACGCGCATGCCAGTCAGAGTAGCATGGGGAAAAAGGTATATGATCACTCTGACTCATCCATCTGAGGCAAATAAGACTAGCCGACAGAGATATGCTCAGATGGTCTGGTTCAATGCCTGTTGAGGGTGAAGTCCGCGCCAATGCCTCGAAGTATAGTGGTGTAAAATAGATGATTAGCCTCGTTGAAATCGCTGACCGAATGCGGAGCGGCCCCAAGATGGCCTCAAAGGACTGGGATATGGCGCTCTTCAAGAACATATCGGAACTTGTCAAGAAATATGATATAAAATGCCCAACCGAGCAGTCCAACTGGATCAACACGGATGACAGCCTGGCGGACGCCGCGTGGCAGGCCGCCGTTGAGTTCGTGGTCGAGTACGGGTGTCTGTGCCTCGACAGGGAGAGGGTGATTAAATTCACGGAGGAGGAGGTCAGAAGCTCCATCCATTCAATGGAGAAAGAGGTCATCATGGGCGAGGGAAAGGACGCACGGGTCTGGAAACAGCACAAGATCGAGGGAACCGAGCCGCTCAACATCGCCCCGGGTCATCACGCGCCATTCACAGAGGACCTGGCGAACTCTGTGGTGCAGAACTTTGCGTGCATACCAAGGATGGACTTCCTTGAAGGCTTCAACTTCCCCAAGATCGACGGCTATGATATCTACGGGGCTCCGTTGGAGGCGTACGCCTCGAAGCGTCAGGTGGCCTGGCTCAGGGAAGGTGTGCGGAAGGCGGGCAGGCCGGGGGCGGCCATCGTCTTGTACCCCATCACAACGAGGGCTTCATCGTTTTTAGCGGCAATAGACCCTGTCGCGGGGCTGAGGCCCACTGATGGAGTGCTGTTATCTGTGTTGCCGGATGTCAAGGTCCAGTATGATTTAATCACGGCCGCGCTGACGCTCCAGAGCCACGGCTATTTCGGCATCAGCGGCAGCTTCGGTATCGCAGGGGGCTTCGCCGGTGGC
>JABXKY010000073.1 GCA_013619005.1 Candidatus Bathyarchaeota archaeon
CCCAACAACCACCTCTACGAGGTAATAGCCGTCTATCCCGACAGCGATATACTAGAGTCCGGCTGGTTGGTGGGCGAGGAGAAGATCGCCAACAAGATCGCGGCCATCTACGCCCACGTTGGCGAGGGAAACGTAGTTTTGATGGGCCCCAGGGTGCAGCACAGGTGCCAGACCCACGGCACGTTCAAGCTACTGTTCAACAGCCTCCTGGGCTAGACCCTTCCCTATTTTATATTCCCATATCCATTTTTCCTGAAGGGATTCCTGGATAACAACGTGATGTAGATGATTGAAGCCCCTGACAGACGGACGAAACTCCTCTTCTGGTACATCCTGGGGTGCCTCAGCACGTATTTCGCAGAGGTGTGGAGCGGATCCCAGCCCTTCTCTTTCCTAAACATCCAGAGCTACGTCCTTGTGGTGCCCCTCTACACCCTTCACACATTATTCCTGTGGACTCTGATCTGGAGGAACGGCAAGCCGTGGCTCTACGCCCTCTTCCCGGCGGGGTGCCTTTTCGGGCTATACGAGGCTTACATCACCAAGGTGCTGTGGAACCCCACGTGGGAGACAGCCAACCCCAACGTGTTCGGGATCGCCCTAGTCGAGACCATGGTGCTTGTGCTGTTCTGGCACTGCTTCATGAGCTTCATAGTGCCCCTCCTCCTTGGCGAGGCGGTATTCACGTCTAGCAGCGAGATCTACTCCCTGCTCCCTGACTGGGCGCTCAGGTTCATTGAACGTTTGGAGCGCAGGAGTCTCTACTATGTTTTCCCCTTCTTCGGCGGTCTCTTCCAGAGCGTGGGAACGGGCTCCTTGTTGAACTCGATTCTATCTGGGCTGCTGACAACACTTTACTTGGTTGCACTGCTGGCCCTCTGGCGCAGGGGAGGAGGGGCATCGTACACCATGAGGCAGCTTCTGCCCGATGACAGGGAGTTCAAGGGTATATCCGCGGCGTTGGCAGCCTACTATGCTCTGACAACAGTCTTCATGAGACCCGAGGAGATCCCAGAGCTCGACGCACAAGCCACCATCTGGGTCCTATACCTATTTTTCGGGACCCTTCTGTATTTGACACTTAAGAAATCAAGGGAGGTTGAACCCAAGCCCATCTCTCTTCGTTTTTCACCATCCCCCGTGAGGCTATTGATACTCGGGTCCTTGATATCAGCGGGCTCTGTCGTGGGCTTCGTTTCCAGCCTGAACCTGGTTTGGGCTTTGACTGTGTGGCTGGTCGGCATCCTATTCGGCTTGTTCGTGTTGTTCAAGACTGTCCAGAGCCTTCTATCCAATTAATGCTACAAAGTCTTATACCGTAACAATCGGGTGTAATGTATCATCGGGGTGTAACTTTTTGTCGGGCAGAAGATCCTATTTGGCGACCATTAAACTAGTTTTTAGTAACAAAAACATCACAGCCATAGCTCTCACTTCCAGCATGATCACCCTCTGTGACGGGGGATGGCGTCCCTTTTGGCCTCTATACCTCAAAGACGTGCTAGGCGCAAGCGTATGGTCGATATCGTTCCTCTCGATGCTGGGGCAATCGGAACGTCTCCTCTTCCAGCTGCCAGGAGGGGTAATCGCCGACAGGTTCGGCAGGCGCAAGATCATCGTGTACGGCACGGCTCTCAGGATATTCACACCGATGCTGTACCTCTGGGCCACCGACTGGGTGACCGTGATACCCGCCCTCCTCCTGAACGGCGTGGCCAGCGTATATATGCCGGCCTTCAACGCCATAATCGCCGACAGCCTACCCGAGAATCAGAGGGGAGCCGGGTACGGGGCCTATAGGATGATCACATCGATTCCCAGGATATTCAGCCCAATAATTGGTGGATACTTATTTGACAAGATGGGGCCAGCTGAGGGTTTTAGACTGTTCATGTTCTTCAGCATATTCATCAACGCCATCGTCACTTACGCTCGTTATAAGATAATCACTGAAACTCTGTTCGACGAGGATGAGATGAGGGACAGGGCTAGGATGAGACCGCCCCTCAAAGAGCAGGTACTCGATACGATGACCCTCGGCAGGAATGTCTGGGTCATGGTTATTGTGGCAGTCTTGAGCGCCTTTGGGGCGAGGATGGTATTCTCTCTCGTGGCAATCTACGCCCAGGAGGTGATTGGATTATCGTACACCCAGCTAGGATTGGTTACGACCATTGGGGGTATCATCACAGCGACACTGGCAATGCCGGGGGGAATGATCTCAGACCGCATCGGAAGAAAGCCAATCATAAGCCTCTCACGGTTCCTAACACCCCTCTCTATGTTCGGGATCACCCTTGCGAGTAACTTCCCCCAGTACATCATAGCGCAGGCAACCAACTCCCTATCCGAGGCCCTTGGCGGGGGAGGGAGAATGGGCAACGCGGGCGGGCCGGCATGGCAGGCCTTAGTCGCAGACCTCGTGCCCAAGGAGAAGCGCGCAACGGTGATGGGAACCATCGGCACAATCACGGGAGTAGTTGCTGCACCCGCCTCTCTTGCAGGCAGCTGGCTGTGGAACAACCTTGGCCCGATATGGCCGTTCAGAGCAAGCGCCGTAACCGGACTGGTGGCCGTTGGACTGTTCATGGTTGGGGTGAAAGAGCCCCCAAGAAAGAAAGTAGAGAAAACTATCCCGTAATATATTCGTAAGCCTTCAGACTCACCTGAGCGATGGCCTCTTCGGCCGCGTAGACATCGTTGGCTTCCTTTGTGAAACATGTGATGGCGTACTTCTCTCCAGTCGCCTTGATGGTTACCACGCCCACGTCGTTCCTTATCCCCGGTAGGCTGCCTGTCTTCCTCTGAAGGACCACCGCCTTGCCGGGCAGGTACTTGGGTATCCTGTAGGTACCCGTCTGGCACTTGCCCATGATGGTGAGTATCTCGTCGCAGCTCCCCCTCGACGCTGCCTTTTCATCCACGATCAATCCTAGCAGTTTTGTCATCTCGTCTGGTGTCGAGACATCGTTGTCCTCAACGCCGAGGCTCCACGAGCCAACGTATTCACCAGACTCAGCGGCCTCCTTGAACACATCAAGCGTCATCTCCTCGATGCCAAGGTCGTTGATCCCCACGAGGTCGAATAATATCTCACGGCAATACCTGGTTACGGATGTTTTCCTCAGCCCGAGGCTTCTCATAGCTTCATTCACGTTGTCGAAACCCACTTTGGCGGCGATGAGGTCAGTAGCGGTGTTGTCGCTGACCATCATCATGAGGTGCAGCAGGTCCCTGTAGGTGACAGGCATGCCCTCAGTTAGCTCCTTGAGGATGCCTGAGCCTGGAACCTTATCGGCATCAGTAAGATAATGGACCTCGTCTGGGTTCAGCTTACCCGCATCCTTTTGTCTGAAGTACTCGACGATCACAGGCACCTTAAAGACACTCGCCGTCGGGAAGATCGACCTCCCCCTGATACCAGCGTTTTCTCCCGTGTCCAGGTGTTTAATGGAAACCCCGAGGACGCCATCAAAGCCCTCGGAGACCTCAGATATTGCATCTTTCAAACTCATGGGATTGACTTGGGGTCCCCCCTCTAAAACAGTTATCAACCCAAGTGGAGATGAATACATGATACATCATGGCTGAAGAACCGATCTACGAGGCCGAGGTGGTCAGCGTGCTCAAGAACTGCAGCGCCGGCCACAAGGTTGGAGACAAGTTTGAGGTAAACACCCACAAGACGGGCGGTATCTGCGGGTACTGCTACCACGCGATGTTCCCCACGTTGATGAACATGTGCTATAGCGGCCAGATCCCCTGGTACGACAACGATGAGTGGAAGTACGAGTGCCCAGACAGGTGGAACCTGGTCACTTTCAAGGTCACCAAGAAGTAACCCATCTTTTTATTCCTTTAGGATTTTTTCCGGTAGAACTATATTAATATCGGATTGGAGGTAGGAGGACACTATCAGGAGGAATCGACACTCATCAACTTATACGGGCGCACAGGACGCCTGAGCGGGAACATCCACGACTCATTTGCTCGGAGCGTGGAACCAAAACCACATGAAATATCAAACAGGACGGAGGCATGGCTTTGTCTGTGACGGTCTCGTTGTCCGGGGCGCTAGCCTCAGTTGCTGGCGTGACAACAATTCAATTAGAGGCGGAGTCCCTCTCCGAGGTCCTTGCTGGGTTATCTTCTAGATACGGAGGAGCCTTCAGCGAAAAGCTATATGACGCCAACGGCAAGCCCAGACGTTTCATCAATATCTACGTCAACGGAAGGGACTACCGGTTCCTCAAGAAACTGGACACCAAGCTGGCCAACAAAGACGAGGTATCACTGATACCCGCCGTTAGTGGAGGCTAACGGGTTGGCGACGGAGCTATCCCACGAGGAGATACTCAGGTACAGCAGGCATCTAATAATGCCTGAGGTTGGCCTGTCTGGACAGAAAAAACTCAAGGAGGCTAGTGTCCTATGCATAGGGGTCGGCGGCTTGGGCTCTCCTTTAGCCATGTACCTTGCCGCTGCGGGCGTCGGGCGCATCGGATTAGTTGATTTTGACGTGGTTGACTTTAGCAACCTTCACCGCCAGATCCTGCACCACACAGACGACGTGGGGAGGTCAAAACTTGAGTCAGCGGCGGAGAAACTTCGTGCCATCAACCCCGAGATCGAGATAGTTCTCCACGAGGAGTTGTTCACATCCGCCAACGCCATGGCTATCTGCAAGGATTACGATGTGATCGCCGACGGCACTGACAACTTCCCAACGAGGTACCTGACAAATGATGTATGTGTGCTTCTAGGGAAACCAAACGTGTACGCCAGCATCTTCAGGTTCGAGGGACAGGCATCGGTGTTCCACGCCGAGAAAGGGCCATGTTATAGGTGCCTGTACCCTGAGCCACCGCCGCCGGGAATGGTCCCGAGCTGTGCCGAGGGCGGGGTCCTGGGGATACTTCCAGGTATAATGGGGACGATACAGGCCACTGAGGTAATTAAGCAGATCCTCGGCTCAGGGGAGCCGCTCATCGGAAGGCTGCTGCTGTTCAACGCCCTTGAGATGCGGTGGAGGGAGGTCCAGCCCATGAAGGACCCGGACTGTCCCATATGCGGGGAGAACCCAACTATCCACGAGCTGATTGACTACGAGCAGTTCTGCGGGATATCCCTTGGAAGCGAGGAGGCCCACGCCGAGGAACTGGAGGCAAAATGGGTTATCACGCCGAGTGATCTCAACGCCCAGCTCCAAGGTGCTGACAAGGTAGTCTTGCTAGATGTGAGGGAGCCCCACGAGTGGGATATCTGCCACCTCCCAGAGGCCACACTCATCCCCGAGGGTGATATCACTGCTAGGATGAATGAGCTTGACACTGCAGACGAGATCGTGCTCTATTGCCGTACAGGGATTCGTAGCGCCAGAGCCTTGAATCAGCTACGTGACTCCGGGTTCACAAAGCTGAGGAACCTTGTGGGTGGTCTTCATGGTTGGGCGGACGAGGTGGACCCATCTATCCCAAAATACTAGCGGTTTTTTCTAGCCTCTTTCTATTTTCAAGTCATTTTTTGGTACAGACAGATGTAGCGTTGTAACAATGTTTAATAATCATACACGCTCCCCCTGTTTGATTTTCTGGGGCTGTGTGGAACGGGGGAGACCCCATTCAGGCTACCAGAGGTGATAATAAAATGACGGCCATAAGCGAACAGGAAAAGAAGGGGACGTTCTGGTTCATCCAGGGCAACATCAAGATACTAATAATATGCAGGCTGCTCTGGAGCCTCAGCACCAGCATCGTCTACCCATATTTCAGCTTCTACATAGCTGCACTTGGAGGCTCAAAACAGGATATTGGATTCATTAGCAGCATCGGGATACTAGCAGGATTGTTCCTATACCCCGTTGGAGGATTTTTAGCCGACAAATCTGGCCGTGTCAAACTCATCGGTTACAGCACAGTGCTCTATGCCTTCGCACACATCCCATTCGTTCTAGCCAATGACTGGAAGACTTTGGCCGTAGGGCAGTTCCTGTCCCAGTTACTGCTATTCTACATACCTGCTATGAATGCTCTGAGCAGCGACAGCCTGCCACCTGGCGTCAGGGGCAAAGGGTTTGCCATCATGATGGCTGTGCCTCAGGCGATCAGGATAATAGCCCCTGTTATAGGGGGCTGGCTGATCGGCTATTATCAAGCGACCTCTGGATTGTCAGAGGACCTCGCTCTGATCAAAGCAGTCAAGCTGGCTTGGACAGTGGCATTCGCTACTGGGCTCGTCGTTGCATGGCTCAGGTTGAAATACCTCACCGAGACAGTTGAGGAAGACGACGCGGAATCGTACACTTGGGGTGACTCGTTGACCGTGCTCAAGGATAGCTACCTTAGCGTAATCGAGTCCATCAGGTGGATGAACAGTTCACTGAAAACAATCGTCGTAATCGAGATGATCGCGGCCTTCTTCGTCGCCATGAGCGCGCCCTTCTGGTCTTTATTCGCCAAAGACGTTGTCGGTTTAACGGTTCCCCAGTGGGGTAACGTGAACTTCTGGAGCGGCTTAGTCGCCCTTCTCTTTGCACTACCCCTGGGAGGCGCCGTGGACAGGTGGGGAGCCAAAAAGTCTGTGATGGCTGGCATGCTCGTGGGGCCCATAATTATCTTCATGTTCCAGTACTCCACCGGTTTCTGGGCTGTAACCGCCATCATAACCATGATCTCGTTAGCTAACAAGATCATGATCCCAGGCTTCAGCACGTTGATCGCCAACATGATCCCGAGAGAGCGCCGAGGAAGGATATACAGCATACTGGGTGAGCGGGGGGTTCAGATCAGCTGGGGAAACTTCTGGGGTGGAGGCGTCCTACTGTTCCCGCCGGCAGCCCTGGGTGCATGGGTTGGAGGACAAGTGTATGCGTACAGTCCGACTTTGGTCTGGCAGATCACAAGCGCCGCACTATTCGTGTGCGCGTTGATGATACATTTCATGGTCAAGGAGCCTGAGAAGGCTCAGATCTAAGCCCAGCCTATTTCCTTGTTTTCATTCCGGTTCTCAGCGGTTGGACTCCAATGAATAAATGATACCGGGTCAGGATGTTTCAACAGGTCTTTCCGGTAATTATTGAGCAGAGTCCCGGTAAATTATTGCGCGCGCGCAACCTAGGGCTAACGGGCATTTTCTTATCTTACCAGAACAATTCTATAATATGAAACCTAAAGTTTTGATCAGCCCCGACACCATGAACATCCCCGAGGATGTCTCTGCTGTCCTCAAGGAGTACGCTGATGTGGAGTACGTTAAGCGCCCGTATGATGACAAGCTAGAAGGCGTGGAGGCCATCATCGTTGGAACCGAGCCGATAAACGCCGAGTTTCTGGACAAGGCACCTGAACTGAAGCTGGTAGCCCGTTTCGGGGTGGGCTATGACTCAGTGGACGTGGAGGAGTGTACACGACGTGGCGTTATTGCAACACATACGCCTGAGGTGCTCAGCAGCGGCGTCGCCGATCACACCTGGGCCATGATTCTGGGTCATAGCAGGCATATACCGCTGGCGGGCTTGCACACAAGGAACAGGTGGGCAAAACGCGAGGGCTCCGTCCCCTTCGGCTGGGACACCGAGGGCAAGACCCTTGGGATCCTCGGGCTGGGCAGGATTGGGCTCGAGGTCCTCAAACGGTCCCGCGGTTTCCCATTGAAGGTCATCTACCATGACCTACTCAGGAGGGAGGATTATGAGGACGAGTACGACGTCGAGTACGTCGGCTTCGATGAGCTTTTAGAGAGAAGCGACATCCTCACGGTCCACGTTGACCTTAACCCGAGCTCGAGGTCGATCTTCGGAGTTAATGAGTTCGAGAAGATGAAGCCAACCTCAGTCATAGTGAACACAAGCAGGGGCCCCGTGGTCAACGAGTCAGCCCTGATTGATGCGCTCAGGGAGGGGAAGATCGGAGGGGCGGCGCTTGATGTGTTCGAGACAGAGCCCACTCCCCTTGACAACCCCCTGTTGTCAATGCCCAATGTGCTGGTGACACCCCATATAGCCTCGGCGTCTTGGGAGACCAGGAGGAAGATGGCTGTACGTTCCACAGGCAACGTGTTGAGCTACCTCAAGGGTGAGAGGCCTCCCCACATCGTGCTGGAGCAGAGGGATAAGGAGTTCCCGCTGCGCCAATAGTTTATCAGTGGAACCCTATACGAGATAATCTATGGAGGGGATGGGCTCCAACCTGACGGTGATGGCTGCCTGCTACCTGTACATAGTTTCCATCATCCTCTTCTCGGGGGCTCTGAAGAGGGCAAGCATCATCAGCACTAGAACTAGCCGCAAGTTCCTCCACGCCATGATCGGTAACCTGCCCCTCATCATGCCATTCTTCACGGAGGCTATCTATCCTTTCCTCGTCGCAAGTCCTTTCATCGTGGTGACTTTCCTTGCAACACCGCATTCGCCGTTCCATGACCTCCTTGACAGGCTGGGTGGTCTCGGTGAGTTAACTGAAGCGGGGCACAACACGGGCCCTTTCATGTATGCGATTAGTTACACGCTGCTCTCCTACCTCTACGGCGCAAGCCCATACATCGTCGCCGCGGGAATATTCCCAATGGCGTACGGTGACAGCTCCGCCGCTCTGATAGGTATGAGATACGGCACAACCAAGTTCAAGGTCTTCGAGGAGAAATCCCTTCAGGGGTCCTTGGGGATGTTCCTTGGCAGCCTTGTGAGCCTGACACTTGGCATGGCCTACTTTTCTGGTTTCTACGGGTTCACTCTTGGGTCCCAGCTTGTACCAATTTTCGCGGTGTCCCTCGTCACGACTGTAACTGAGGCTGTCTGCCCCAAAGGACTCGACAACATATTCGTGCCAATCCTCGGCGCGATTACGTTCATCGCAATGGGAGGAGGCATCTGATGTTCATCGTCATCGACGGTCTCGACGGCTCAGGGAAGAGCACCCAAGCCGAGAAGCTGTGCGACCACATCGAGTCTCTAGGGATGACCTACGTCATCAGGTCCCACCCCAGCGGCGATAACTATCTGGGCAGGAAAGGAAGGGAGTACCTACTCAGGCAGGGCTCATGGGCCAGGATTCTTGCCAGCGCTTTCTATATGCTGGACGTGATTAGATCCGTCCTCTACTATCGGTGGTCCAAGGTGGACTTCGTGGTGTTCGTCAGGTACCTGATGGGGACAGGGTACCTCCCCAGCCCGCTCCACAGGATCGCTTACATGGTGTTCAAGATCACGATGCCCAACGGGGACCACATGTTCTTCATTGATGTGACCCCCGAGGAGGCGCACCGGAGGATAGAGGAGAACAGGGACGAGAAGGAGATGTTTGAGTCCCTTGAGAGGCTCACTAAGGTCAGGGGGAGAGTGCTTGAGCTGGCCCAGCGGAGGGAATGGACGATAATCGATGGCGACCAATCTCTAGAGGCAATTCAGTCTGAGATTAGGGGACATCTCGGTCTCTAAGCCCGTTGATTATCACAGCGATTATCACGAGGCTGACTGCCTGGACGTAAAGAGGCGCGTTGAACCCGTAGTTGTCGTAGAGCAAACCGCCTAGCCAAGGCGCGGGGATAGCGCCGAGCCTGCCGTAGGCGTCCAATTTCCCCATGACTGTGCTTCTCTTTTCCCTGGGCACCAACCCCGTCACGTAGCTCATGTATGATGGCATCCAGAAACCGATGTCGATGGCACTGACACCGTTGAATATTATGAAGAACTCGATGCGCTTGAACAGGATAAAGCCCATTACGGATACAAACGCCATAGCGAAGCTCATTAACATCCCGTTCACGTGCCCGATCCTGTCAACCAACTTTCCTAGTGGGATAGAATCCACCGCCCAGACAAGATTGAAGCTGGTACTCATCAGGCCTAACTGGAACGTCGTGAGACCGTATGTATCCGTTAGTGCGCCGTAGAAGAGGCTGTATGCCACGGCATAACTGAACCCTTGAAGGAGCATAGAGGTATAGAGCGTAAGGTAGGTTCTCTCGGGTATCAGCATGTTTCTGATCTGCTGTGATAGAGGGACTCGCTCAGAGTCATTGCTTTCTGGAGTATGGGTCTCCTCGATGTACCTCCACATCAAGAAGCTGCCGATAAGGTCCCCCACCACCGTGACGTAGAATATGGGCATATACCCCACCTTGAGGGCGATGTAGCCACCTGCGCCAGCCACAAGGGTGCTCATGCCCTGGCTGATGGTTATCAGGGTGCTTAGCGCCGTTGCAGTCTGTGATGATTCCACTGACTCCGCTATCAGCGCGTTTCTAGCAGGATTCCCTATCATGAACATGGCGCTGAAACCAATGAAGAACCCGAAGACCAGCAGAGCATAGTAGTGACCCGAAACGATGAGCACCAGTATAGCCAGAGCCCTACATATGGCACTGCCAATCACGCCCGGCTTCCTGCCAACCCTGTCGCTAATCTGCCCCCAAACAATCAGCCCAAGGGCTGTGCTGATGTTGATCATGGTCTGGACGAGACCCAGCTGGCTCACGGTGATACCTGTGCTGAGCAGGAACGGCTGCCATATCACATAGAACATACCCAGTCCGATCTGGCTCACGAACGTCTGCGCCGCGAGCACGCGGATGTTGCCCTCAAGGACAAGGTACTTGCTGATGGACTTCAAGGCTACCAGAACCTAGCTGCTTGGTGTTCAAGTGGGATAAAAAGGGTGCGCACTATTACGGGAGGCACTCCTCCATCATGTCAAGGTTTGACCACACATCGTTCATGTCATACATCCCGATGTTCCAGGCGTCAACTATCTCGTGGAACTGGTAAGCCCAGCGCACCGCGTCCGCCGCGCTGTTCCTGAGCCGACCCGCATTTAGAACCTTGATCACGTACACTCCACGTCCGTCCTCTTTCAGGGCTCGTATGGCCTCCAGGTGCTCCTCTAGAGTGCCATCCTCGATAACCGCTCCCGCCATGTTCAGAGTAGTGCACACTACATCGATCTCGGGGACATCAAGAACCTGCCTGAGAACCTTTGTGTTGTGAGTCGATAAAGCCGTGGCCCTCACCATCCCCGATTCCTTTGCCTCTACCCAAGCCCCAAGCGCCCCCATCCTATCCTTGAGGGTTCCCGAGCGAAATGGTTGGCCCGTTGAATCTGTTCGGTCAACGGCAACGTGCATGACGTTGTGCAGGAACATTATATCCACATAATCCGTGCCAAGGGACTGCTTAGAGTACTCCAGGGCCGCCCAGCCGTCTTTCTCAGTTAACGCATTGGACTTGTCCGCAATAACCACGTCACTGCGTATGACCCTAGTCAAAGCTTCCCTGATGTGGGGGTGTGTGCCGTAGTCGTCACTCGTGTCCCATACGTTGACACCCAGCTCCAGAGCCTCTTTTAGTATCTCAGCCGCCTGTTCAGGGTTTTTATCCCCCTGGTTCCTCTCGCCGTCGGGACCCTTCTTTAGGTTGAATGGCTCTGAGCCGTAGATTAACCTGGATACTCTAAGTTTGGACTGGCCTAACTGGATGGTCCTCATGATAGGTATGTCGGAGTGAGTTGTGATAAGGTTATTCAGATGCCTCTTTCTCGGCAAGCTGCCTCTCCCAGTCCTCCTCCAGAGTCCTAACCAAAGGAACAGTGAAACCCACGAAGCTTCCGAGCATGAAGACGACGCCCGATATCACAAACCAGAACCTGAGGCCGGTGAACTCAACTACGGGCCCCGCTATAGCCAGTCCGACAGGTGACACGGCGACACTGGTGCTCATTATCAACGTGAACACCCTTCCCTGCATATCATGGGGGATCAAGGCCTGTAACACCGAGAAGAAGCTGCTGTTAGCGATGGAGTTCATGAAACCGAAGACGAACATTGAGGCAACTCCGATCCAGAGCATATCCGCTGGTGTCCTGCTGAACACTAAGAGCCCGATGCCCGCCACGAATAATCCCGAGAACGCGGTGTTGATCTTGCTCTTGAACCCGCCCCAGACACCTAGAGTTATCCCGCCCAGTATCATCCCAACTCCGTTTGCGGATTGTACCCAGGCGAGCTCGATGGCTCCTCCCTTGAAGAACTCGGTGATAAGCAGCGGTAGCATCGTGAAAGTCGGTGTAGTAACCATGTTGATGCATAGGCTCATCAGCATTATGACGAGCAAGCCCTTCTGTTTGAAAATCCACTGGAAGCCCTCCTTCATATCCCCCAGGACGCCCCTCGCAGAGCCGCCGTCGTGTTCGGGCTGAGGAACCTTGATGAACATAAGTGGGCCAACAGCGAAGATAGCCGTCAACACATCGATAGCTAGAACGTACTGAATGGGCATTATCGCCAGGAGAAGCGCACCTAGGGGCGGCGCACTGACAGCGACAAGGCCGCTGAGGGCCTGGTTGAGCCCAGCAACCCGTGATAAGTGCTTCCTCGACACCATCATGCTCGTAGATGCCTGCATGGCAGGCCACTGGAAAGCCCCGCCGGCAGCCCTGAACATCATTACTGCGTAGATGTGCCACACCTCGACCCTTCCAACGCTGAACATGAACGCGAGGAAAAGGATGGACAACGCGATAAGTGAATCCGCGACCATCATCACAACCCTCCTGTTCCAACGATCAACCAGAGCGCCTGCGAACGGGCCTATGAAGACCTGCGGAAGCAGGGCGGCGATGCTGGCCGTCGCGAGCACCGACGGTGATTTAGTCAGCTCGGTTAGATGCCAGACGAGGGCGAACTGGACCAGCCTGCTGCCGAACAGGCTGAATGCCTGGCCTGTGAACAATACGAGGAAAGGCGCCATTGCCTTCGATAGGAAACCCGGCTCTTCGTCGCTCAAATTATATCAACATACCCTTAGTTTGATCATGTAACAAATAGGTATTGGAAAAAAGTAGACATGATCTGATCATTATCGTCCATGTTAATAATCTCTGAGGGTAATTCAGGGTGCTTTGACTGTAAACGTAGATAAACTCAAGGTTCTGGAGCCCAGGGGGACTGATTCTCCTCTCATCATCCTTGTGAGGCATGGAGAAGCAGAACATATGGTTTCAGACCTTACAGGGGGCTGGACCGACTCTCATCTCACAGAGGCTGGGAGGGCTCAGGCCGAGGCAGTAGCCCAGTGGTTATCAGAGGAGCTCCCAAGTGGTCGAGTCAAGATCCTATGCAGTGACCTTAATCGCGCCGTCCAGACCGCAGAGCCAATTGCTGAAGCGATTGGAGTTGATTTTACACGTCACAGGGAGATAAGGGAGCTGAATAACGGTATCGCCGCGGGGAAGACAAAACAGGAAGCTAAACCGTTCCTTAATGGATCTCATAAGATATCAATAGATTGGCATCCATATCCAGAGAGTGAGAGCTGGAGGGAGTTCTACGCCCGTGTCAGCGCGTTCATGGATAAAGTGTATCCAACTCTCAACGAAACAGCCGTTATTGTATGCCACGGGGGTACAATAAACATGATTACCTCTTGGTGGCTGGGGCTTGAGCCTGAACACATGAATCAGGTCTTTTTCGAGTCAGCACCTACAGGAGTCACCATACTTCACGTCGCTTTCTGGGAGAACCGCACCATTGAAAGGCTCAACGATACGTACCACCTGACCCGAAACGGGTCCCGTAACCCTTTCCCCAAAGAAGAGGCGTAAATTCCTTACCCTCATAGACCATCACTATCACATGAACATCGAGGACATCCGTAGACAACTCCACCTCTCAGATGATATCATCGCTCTGAACGGGGGCTCATGGGGTCCGCTCTGCCAAGCAGCACGCGTAGCCATCAAAGGCGGTTATGTGGCAGAAGCATCCAGCAGGGGCGATGAACCTGATATGATGAGGGACAAAGGTTCTGGACTAGCCCGGTACAGTGAGGTGGTAGCCGAGGCAAAGGATGTCCTATCGAGATTCCTAGGCTCCAGTCCTGACGAGATTGCATTATGCGACTCCACGACCTCCGGGATGAACATCTTCATGTGGGGCTACGACTGGAAACCGGGCGACGAGGTTATCGCCGGGAGCCTCGAAAACCCCGCTGCAAAGGTGCCCTTGATGATCTTGGCTAGGCGTAGAGGGGTGAAGTTGACGTACATTAACCAGTTTGATGGCACTCTCGAACAATTATCCGAAACTATCAGCGATAAAACAAGGATGGTCCTCCTCAGCGACATCAACTTCGCAACCGGTAGCAGGATTGACCTGAAAGAGGCATCGAGGATAGCTCACAATCACGATGCACTTCTCCTTGCGGACGGTATCCAGGCAGTTGGCACAAGTTATGTCGATGTAAAGAAGCTGGATGTGGACGGCTACGCCATGGCTAGGCACAAGTTCCTTTGCGGTCCCGATGGAGCGGGGGCTCTTTATGTATCAAAGAAAGCCATGGAGATTATCGCGCCCACCTACTCAGGGGTATTT
>JABXKY010000115.1 GCA_013619005.1 Candidatus Bathyarchaeota archaeon
CTTCCCTCGCTCGCTCCAGTTTATTAGGATCGGTAATCAGGTCTATGGCCGTGTATGCCAGCGCCTTCGCCCCGATTATCATGGCCTCGTGAGCCTGATCCGTGGCGGTCATCTCTGTTCCACTTGGGCTATGTAATGTTACGTCCCCTATGTTGATGTAGCCGCTTAGGGCTGGCATCTCCTGGCTGACGTTTCCGAAATCTGTTGATGCACCGCTTTTGTGGGGCGTCATCTCCTCCGGGTATTCCACTCCCTCTAATCCCACGTTGAGCCTGAACAGGTCACTGAGAACCTTGTTGGGTATCTTGTTCGCGTAGGTGTTGGCAACCTGGGTTACCTTGCTCTTGGTCCCTGTGGCCAACTCCGCGCCTTTGATGATGTCCTTGACCTTGCTGTATGTCTCCTCCAGCATGGGCATTGAAGGTGCCCTAACGTAGAGGTGGGCTGACGCATAGTCCGGTATCGTGTTGGGGCTGTCGCCGCCGTGCTTGATGATTCCGTGGATCCTGATGTCCCTGTTGATGTGCTGTCTCAGCGCGTTGATGCCCTGGAATGTGAGGATGACGCCTTCAAGAGCGTTCACGCCCTTCTCGGGCGCCGCCCCGGCGTGGCTGCTCTTGCCGTGGAACTCCACGAGGAAGCTCTCACGGGCGTTGGAGGCGCCGTGGCTGCCCCATGCAGGCCCTGCATGGATCATCAAGGATACATCTGCCTCCTTGATGTCCTCAATCATGACGACCTTGCCACCCGCGTTCTGAACAACGCCCTCCTCGGCTGGTGTCCCGTAGATTATTACCGTGGCGCCGAGGTCTTCAATTATCTCGGCCAGTCCAACAGCCGCTCCGAAGGCTGACGCCGCTATGAGGTTGTGTCCACATGCGTGGCCTATCACTGGGAGGCAATCATACTCGGCTAATATGCCGATTTTAAGTGTCCCCGACCCCTTCTGGGCGATGAACGCGGTGGTCATCCCGGCGACCCCCAGTTTCACTTCAAAACCATATTTCTTAAGCTCCTCCACGAGAAGTCTGGACGCCTTGACCTCTTGGTGCCCCAACTCGGGCTCGCTGTGGATGCGTTTGCTGACCAATATGATGTCATCTGTATGATCATCGATCAGTCTTCCTGCGGCTGCCTT
This sequence comes from Candidatus Bathyarchaeota archaeon, assembly GCA_013619005.1. Lineage (GTDB taxonomy): Archaea > Thermoproteota > Bathyarchaeia > TCS64 > TCS64 > RBG-16-57-9. Next base: position 1,139 of record JABXKY010000115.1, read on the forward strand.
GTAATCCATGTAGCACCCAAGTTCGTCAAGTAAATATAACACATCTGCCCAAATTCGGTTAATTGGAAATAGATATTTTCCCTCCCCATTTGATTATAAATAAAATATTCACTCAGAACCGTGCAAAGCAGGGATCTTCTCATATCCAGTCCAGACTACGACATAGTGGCTGACAAAAGATGCCTAATGAAACTGGACGCCCTCCTTCTGTTCCATAGGAACATCCAGAAGGCCGGCATCGTGAATGAGCTTTAAGGAGTTACATGAACTCCCTGAACAGCTTCTCCATGTCCCTGCGAATTGGCTGATTCACTAGTGTACCCTTTTTCAACGCGGGGAAGTTCTCCCTGTACGGTGCTTCCTCTGACTTGTAGAAAACGCCGATGGGGATCTTATCATCCCACTGCTCCGCTCTGAGGTAAGCCAAATCCCAGTCCTCAGGGTTGTGAGACGTGTCCTCGAGCTTGAACACCCTATCCCTATAGAACTCGTATGTGTTCACCTTGTTCCAGCTGATACACGGTTGCAGGACGTCCACCAGCGCGAACCCATCATGATTAATCGCCTGCTTGAGGACCTCCTTGAAGTGGCTGAACTCTCCCACGTAGGCCCTTGAGACAAACGTTGCCCCCGCCGTCAACGCCTGTGTCAATGGGTTGATGGCCTTCTCCCAGCTACCTCTCGGGCTGGTCTTAGAGACGTACCCACGTTTACTCGTTGGGCTCGTCTGCCCAGTGGTGAGGCCGTATATTAGGTTGTTATGGACGATGTATGTCAAGTCTACGTTCCTCCGAGCTGCGTGGGCGAAATGCCCCATCCCAATGTTGAAGGCGTCGCCGTCCCCAGCGAATCCGAGTACCGTCAAGTCGTGATTAGACAGTTTAATCGCCGTCGCTACTGGCAGGACCCTGCCGTGGATAGTGTGTATCCCGTTAACCCCGATATAGTCGGTGAACTTACCGTGGCACCCTATGCCGGTGACGGCTACGGCATCCCAGGGTTCTATGTTCAATTCGCCGAGGGTCTGCTTTACGACGTTCAGGATAGAAAAGTTTCCGCACCCTGGGCACCAAGTGTTGACCGCGGACGTATCATACCTTTTACTCATCGCAGCACCTCCTTGACCTTGGACACCATCTCGTCCGGTGTCAGCGGTCTACCGTCGTACCTTAGACCCACGTTGTTAAAGCTGTAACCCGTGTTCAGCTTGATCAGGGTCCCCAACTCGGCTGTCCTGTTGTTCTCGAAGAGCACCGTCTCCCCTGATAGGTGTTCCATCAGTCCATCTGGGAATGGCTCCATGATCCTGACCTGAACGTACCTGACCTTTACTCCTTGACCAGATAGCAGCCCCATGGCCTCCAAGGCAGGTCCCTTGGTGGAGCCCCAGCCCACCATCGTGATGTCCGGGTCATCTGATCCGAAGGTCTTGATGGGGGATAGCTTGCCCGTCATCCTCCTGATGTGTTCCTCCTTCCTGAACCGCTTGTCCACCATGAGACGTGTTGGCTCGGATTTGCTCGTGACGAAGCCCCTCTCGGTGTGCTCGTTGCTGTTTGATAGAACAAGTGCATTCTCCGTGCCGGGTACGGCCCTCGGGCTTACCCCGTCCTCAGTGAACTTGAACCTGAGGTACTCGTCGCCATCCCATTTCCTTATCAGGCTACCCCTAATGATGTCTACCTTGGATACATCGAACACCTCAACTGTCTCGTGGCTCTCGATGATCTCCTTGTCAGTCAACACGATGACCGGGATCTGGAACCTTTCCGCCAGGTTGAAAGCCTCCGCCGTGAGGAAGAAACACTCCTCGGCGTCCCCCGGGGCTAGGACTATCCTCTGGAACTCCCCATGGGCACCGTAGACCGCGAAGAGAAGGTCTCCCTGGGCTGAATACGTCGCGAGCCCCGTGCTTGGTCCAGGCCTCTGGCCCAACATGACTACGACCGGGTTCTCCTGAATCGCCGCCATACTCAGCGCCTCGGTCATGAGGCAGAACCCTCCCCCCGAGGTAGATGTCATCGACCTGACCCCCGCGTATGAGGCGCCCACGGTCATGCACATGGCCGCTATCTCGTTCTCAGTCTGGATGACAACCGAGTCCGTCGCCTCGTCGTGCCCTGAAAAATAGTGAAGCACTGGGCTAGCAGGCGTCATGGGATAGGCCGCGAGGAAGTTGCATCCCGCAGCCTGGGCTCCCAGGGCCACTGCCTCGTTTCCAGTTAGCCACATTCGCTCCGGGTTCTCACCCGCCTCGAGGGTACACTGGAAACCATAATTGAACTCGATGACATTCTCCCAGCCCTTCTGGATGGCCTCGACGTTCATCGAGATGATCTTGTCCCGGCCCTCAAATGTCTCGGCTATAAGTCCCTTAAGTATATCAACGTCCAACCCGACAAGAGCTGCAACCGAGCCCAGGGCCACCGTGTTCCTCATGATCTTGGGGCCGCCGAGTTCATCAACGATATCACTCAGTGGGACGGGGTAGTATGTTATGTCCCCTCTGGAACGCTCTTCATCTGGTATGGCGTCTTTCTCGTCGTAGATTATCCCCCCGCCGGGGTTGACCTCGTCCAGGTGACTGAAAATTGACTCTTTGTTCAGGGCCACAACCAGGTCAAGTTTTCCGCTGTTTGAGAAAACCTTCCTGCTGGAGCCCCTCAATGTGTAAAAGTTGTGTCCACCCCTTATGAGGCTGGGGTAGTCAATGGCGCCGTACGCGTAGAACCCGCCCCTCATCATTGCTTTACCCAGGAGCATGCCGCTCCTGCTTATTCCCTGACCCGCCTCGCCTCCTATGAGAACGGTGACGGTGTCATCGATTAAACCGCTGCACCTCATATAATATCACGAGAATTCTTGATATGATCAAGGTAACCTAGGTTTTTAACAGTTATCTAATCCTCAGCCTTTCTAGAAAACCTTTAAAACAACGCAGGTGGGCTCAGTTCTGTTAGGTGATTAAATGCCAACAGTTATAGTATCGGATGCATGTAACGGAGACGCTGTCTGCGTTGATATCTGCCCAATGAACGTATTTGATATGGTCGACGGTTTGTCATCTCCAGAGAGGGCTGACGACTGTATCATGTGTATGGCGTGCGTTAACGCATGCCCGACCCAGGCAATCACAGTCGAGTAAAATCTCTCGACTTATTTATTTTTTATATTAAACTGATTAGCTTCGCCTTACGGCGATAGCCCTGACTATGTCAGCGGTGTTCTCACACCAGTCCGCGGCTGTCTCAATGGCGTCGAAGAACTCGTTCATGAGGATCAATGACCCCATGCTGAACCCCGGGAACTCCTCGTTTGCGAAGTGGAGCCTAACCTCACCGTACAGGTCATCGATGGTCTCCTCAAGCATCTCAACCTCGTCAGCCAAAGTTAACGCCCTTGATGGATTTTTAGGTAACGCGTTGATGCTCTGCTTGAGCACATCGACGCAATCAACATTTGCCTTGGCCATGTTCAATGTCGCTGTCTTGATCGAGTCCGGGGTCTTCTCGAATGGGATTGTCCTGAGTATCCTACCCGCCTCCTTTGACCAATCCGCGATCTGGTCCACCGCCCGTACCAGCTCCATCAGGTCATCCCGTTCCTCAGGGTACATCTCTCCTTCAGTAAGCTCCCTCACCATTTTTCTTCGGAGCTCATCCGCCTCTCGCTCATACCTGCTGATATTCGTGAAAATGGCGCTTCCTTTCTCCTGATTACTATCGGATGCTACTTCGACCATTGTGTGAAGACTGATTGCGGCATTCTGGGTAAGGTCAAGGTGTTTTTCCACCATTTCAAGTACGCTTAATCCTCTTTTTGGGGCAAACCATCCAAATAATCTTCGAGACATCCCGTTACCACTTTATTTCTTACATCCTGTTCTATATACTTGTCTATCCGTTTTAGATGGCAAGATAATAGTACAGGATAATAGATGCAGGAATAATGTGGAACAGAGCCGTAATAATCAATGTTGTCTTTGGGTCCTTCGAAACGTAATCCGCTACCCTAGTCGTCAACCTTGCGAATGGGTCAAGGATCGGCGTGAATAGCATCGCCCCGACAACATTTATCGTGAGATGGACCAGCCAAACCCCGAGCGCAATTGGGTCTCCTGTTGCCATCGCTGCGATCATAACATCGAACACGGTTCCAATGTTAGCCCCAAGTATGTAAGGGAGAATATAGTACTCGGCCTTGATTACTCCCGATGTAGCTAACGGGATCAGCAGAGAGACCATCACGGTGGTGCTTGGAACTAGCAATGTGAATATGAATCCAGCTAAGAACGCCCTCTTGGGTCTCGTAAAAGTGGACCTGATCAGGTTCCAGCTTCGAGGCATGCTAAAAATCGCTGTCATGTATTTCTCGACAGCGCCAAGAGCAACTAGCAACAACACTCCTCCTCCAACTAGACCCGCCCATGGTCCAATGTATCCTAACAGGGGCTTGACCCAGGGCGTGATTGTGTCAAGAAGATCAGGTACGGCGTTAAGCCAGGTTATCTTCACGAATTGATGGGACCCCCATTTGGCTATTTTGGAGAACGTTCCAAAGAAGAGCTCCATGGGATAGAAAATGGCTAGCGTGAAAAGATTGTACAGGACGTGGCTCATAGTGACGTTGAAAGCCGCCCTTGATTCGCCTTTTCCCTTTAGACGCTCCAAGACTGATATGAGGAAAGGCGTTACCGTGGTCCCAATTTCTGCGCCAATAATAGTGGCAACTGAAAGGTTTAGGGGCATAACTCCCGATGACGTGAATGCACATATTATGGAGTCGAAAGCCCCGCTGCTGTGAAGCAGCGCTGTGCTTATCCACCCTGCGAATACGGCGCTGGTAGTGTCCCTGATTATTAGAACTATGGTCTCAGCCAGCGCCACGCCCACGACTTTGGCGCTGTTCTTTACCAGGACAATAGCCGAGATGAAGAAATATATCGATAAAATTGACCCAATCGCGTTCTTATATTTCGAGCTCAATATGCCTTTGAAGCAATAGATTATAGATAAAAAAGTAATTTATTGAGATTATATAGCTC
>JABXKY010000152.1 GCA_013619005.1 Candidatus Bathyarchaeota archaeon
TACTCTACAGGACCCAGAAGTACACCCACAGGTACCCAGTGTGCTGGCGGTGCGGCTCCGAGCTGGTCTTCCGCTACGTCAGCGAGTGGTTCATCAACATGGGGGAGAAACTGGACAAGCCCTACGAGGAGGTCACCGAGGAGGAGAAGGACAAGAACCTACGGTACCAGATGATGGACAGCACCTACGATGTCAACTGGATACCCGAGTTCGGCCTCAAACGTGAGCTTGACTGGCTCAGAAACATGGACAACTGGATGATCAGCAAGAAGCGGTACTACGGCCTCGCGTTGCCCATCTGGACCTGTGAGTGCGGATGGTTCGACGTCATAGGATCCAAGGAGGAGCTGGAGGAGCGGGCCATCGAGGGATGGGACAAGTTCAAGGGACACGCCCCACACAGGCCCTACATCGACGAGGTAAAGATCAAATGCGAGAAATGCGGCAAGACGGCCTCACGTATCCCAGACGTAGGAAACCCGTGGCTTGACGCCGGAATCGTGGGGTTCAGCACCCTCCAGTACCGGCAGGACAGGGAGTACTGGGAGAAATGGTTCCCAGCCCACTTCATCACAGAGAGCTTCCCCGGCCAGTTCAGGAATTGGTTCTACGCCATGCTGGCAGAGTCCACCATACTGGAGCGGAGGACCCCGTACCTCACATGCCTAGGGCACGCCCAGGTGATGGCCGAGGACGGTAGAGAGATGCACAAGAGCTGGGGCAACGCCATCTGGTTCGACGACGCCGCCGAGGAGATGGGCGCGGACGTCATCCGGTGGATAGCAAGCGCGGCCAAACCAGAGACGAACCTGCTGTTCGGGTACAACAAGGCCAAAGAGGTGAGAAGGCTGTTCTTCATGACGCTGCTCAACGTCTACAACTTCTTCTACCAGTACGCATCACTGGACGGGTGGACCCCCGACCAGCAGCCAGAGGAGCTTGACGCCCTGGACAGGTGGATACTGGGGAAACTGGACGAGACAGTCGAGAAGGTCACCATAAGCCTTGACTCCTACCTAACGATGCCGGCGTGCAACGAGATAGACAGGTTCGTGGACATCCTCAGCAAGTGGTACGTGAGGAGGAGCAGGAGGAGGTTCTGGAAGACCGAGGGCGACGACGAGAAGAAGGCCGCGTACAGCACACTCTATAGGTGCCTGAAGACAGTCACACACCTCATGGCGCCGATAACGCCCCACTTCAGCGAAGCCCTATACCAGAGGATGATCAAACCCGTGGAGCCTAACCTCCCAGAAAGCGTGCATCACTGCGCATGGCCCAGTGTGGATGTCTCAGTAAGGGACATGGACCTCATGGAGGAGATGGACCTGGCGCTGGCCCTAAGCAGCGCGGGGCGCTCAGCCCGTAACCAGGCAGTCATCAAGCTCAGGCAACCGTTAGCCGAGGTCATGGTGATAGCACCCGAGGAGAAGGCGGCCAAGATCGAGAAGGTAGCAGATATACTCCGTGAGGAGCTCAACGTCAAAGCCGTCAAGGTGGGCACGGATAGGAGCGCCCTCCAGAGCCTGACCGTTAGCCCAGTGGCCAGCATCCTTGGAAGGAAGTACGGCAGGGAGTTCCCGAAGATCGGGGCGGCCATCAAGGAGCTGGGGGCATCGGACGCTGCCAAGCTAGCCTCAGGAACATCTGTCAAAGTTACTGTGGACAACAAGCCGTTCGAGGTCCAGCCAGACGAGGTGGAGCTCAAATCGGTGCCCCACCTGGAGTACTCGGTGGTCGAGGAGCAGGACATGCTCGTCGGGGTCTACACCGTAATCTCCGAGAACTTGAGGGGCGAGGGCCTCGCGAGGGACGTGGTGAGGCGCATCCAATCCCTCAGGAAGGACGCGGATTTTGAGATTGATGACCAGATAACGACCTACTACACGGGAAGCCCCGAGGTCGAGCTGGTCTTCGAGGAGGAATCCGAGTACATCATGGTGGAGACCCTCAGCGACGAGCTGGTCAAGGGCGAGGCGCCCGAAGGCGCGGAGGTCCAGGAGTACGAGATCGACGGCCTGAGCCTAAAACTGGGTCTCACCAAGAAGTAGCCCGCCCTTTTTTCACGCCGTTTAAATAACTTCGTTCATATTAACGGCAAATCAGTAGGACTCTGACTGCGCATGTTTGGGAAACGTACAGAGAAGGACGCGAGGCAGGTCGAACTGGAGATTCAGTTCGAGGAAGGTCTGGCATCCAAGTACGGTATAATCGTTAAGCGGATCCTCCCAATCATCGTCCTGAGCCTTGTCGTCGATGTTCTGGGCTTCCTCATGATAATGCCCCTGCTGCCACAGTATGTGCAATCGTTCGGGGCATCGGATTTCATGATCGGGGTGATTGTGTCTGCAAACGCGTTAACGGCCATGATATTCGGGCCGGTGTGGGGCAGGCTGAGCGACAAGTACGGCAGGAAACCCATCCTGATCGTTTCCCAGATAGGCACCCTTGTATCGTTCGGAATCCTTGCGGTAGCAGACAGCACCATGATGCTGCTGTTCTCCCGTCTCCTCGACGGAATGTTCGGTGGCCAAGTACCCACCATAAACGCGGTGCTGTCCGATATCTCACGACCGGAGACGAGGTCAGAGAAGATGGCGTATATGGGAGTAGCGATGCTCATCGGAACCGTCTTTGGCCCCATGATCGGGGGATACCTGGGCTCGATTAACATGGCTTACCCCGCTTACGCGGCCACCTTCATGGCCGGGGTCGCCATAATCACATCTATACTAATATTCCCCGAGACAATGCCTGAGCAGCGCAGGCTTGACCTGAGAAAGCAGTTCCACAAGGTCGACGAGAACGGAAACGAGGAGAGCATATTCAACAGGACAGTCAAACTGAGGCTGGCCCAGATGTTCGGGACCACCATGATGTTCGGCCTGATGATGTCGGGCATGAGCCTGATCCTGGACCGCAGATATAACTCAGGTCCAATGGCCATAGGTAACATAGCCGCCATGATGGGCGTCATCAGCTTCATCATCGGCATGGGGCTGATGCGTCCCCTTAACAGGAGGCTGGGTGAGAACAAGATACTCACTGGGGCTATCATTCTGTTTGGCTTGGCCTACGGAGTCTACCCCTTCATGAACACCATCAAGGGGTACTACGTTTTCATGGTACTCCTGGTCTCTGGAAGCAGCCTGTCTCGGCCCGTAGTCAGGTCAAGGCTCACACAGGCAGTTAAACCAAGCCAACAGGGGGCGATAAGCGGGTACTCCACCACTGTCCGGTCTCTGGCTCAGACCGTGGCGCCACTGATAACCACTGGGTGGCTGCAGATTGGCGTCTTAAAAATGGGCGGACTTTCACTTGATTACAATCAACTCATTGGTATCTCTGGCGTCTTAGTTGTGGTTATGCTGGCTGTCCTGGCTTTCCTTGACAGAGAACTAAATGAGCCCGTTCCCTTTGAAAACCTGAACCAGCAATGACCGTATTCACCCGCATCCCCGAAATATAACGTCTTTTATATCATAATTACTACGGTTATTGAGTTTCGAGGGATTCTGTTTTGGGTATTGACGAGGATTTCAACGAGTACTACGGGATAAGCCCCGATCACCCGCGCTACGACGGCAACTTTGACGAAGCCAGAGGCATAAGCAGGGACAGGACAGGTCCAAGGTACAACAACCCCGAGGGGATGGCTAAGAGAATAAAGGCAGGTCTACCCGGTTACAGCCTGGTCGACTATGCGTTCAAGGACGCCGCGGGGACGGTTGAGTACCCCCACGACGGAACCTATGGATTGAACCAGGGCTATTACAGGTGGACAGGGCTGGGGCAGACTAAGCTACCCCCGGGTATAGAGCCGTGGGACGCGCCCCCCGAGGAGGTGAACAAGGTCATCACCAAGGCAGCCAAGTACTTTGGGGCCGTGGACGTGGGCTTCTGCAAGATGGACAAACGGTTCGTCTACACAAGGTCCAGCAACAAGGACATCGTCTTCGAGGATGTTGACAAGCCCTACGTTACCGATGAGAAGGCGGTTATACCCGAGAAATGCGGCAACGTCATAGTCATCCTTGTGCCCATGGAGTTCACCGAGAACAGCTACGCGCCCACGCCGCTTGAGGTCACAAGCAACATGGGGTACGCTCGCATGCACTTCACCGCTGGGACACTGGCTGAGATGATAAGGGGGCTCGGGTATAACGCGATACCCATGGGAAACGACACCGCATTCAGCGTGCCGCTGGCCATCAAGGCAGGGCTGGGTCACCTGAGCAGGAACGGGCGGCTCATCAACTGGAAGTACGGCCAGCTCACGAGGATCGCCAAGATATTCACGGATATGCCGGTGAAGCCAGCGGAGAAGATGGCCCCCAAAGGAATCATCGAGTACTGCGAGATATGCACAAGGTGCGCCGATGAGTGCCCCAGCAAGTCCGTCCCGTATGGCCCCAGGACAACCTCCAACCCCAAGTACCCCAACCTGAACCCGGGGGCGTTAAAGTGGTACAACGACGAGGGCTCATGCAGCGAATACTGGAAGGAGGTGGGCACAGGTTGCTCCATTTGCCTCAGGTGCTGCGACTTTGTCAAGCCCCAGGGCATTGAGCACGACTTGGTCAAGTGGTTCATACGCAACGTGCCCCAGTTCAACAGGTTCTGGGCTTGGAGCGACAGGAAACTGGGCTACGGTAAGATGCAGGACCCCAGGGAGTACTGGGACATTCCCATCGAGAGGCACAGGAACTAGTCCTAAACTATTTCTTTAAACCGAGCCATTTTCATGGGGTATTTGATTCCATGAAAATGAGGTCCAGGTTACCCTGGCTAGCTATGGCGGTCGTGATGCTGGTGCTGATGGGCAGCGATCTCGGCGCTATGGGTGACAAGCTTATGCTCATGCTGGCCTTGATGCTTATCCTCATGAGCTTCTGGATGAAATCCTCCAGAGACTAGACGAGCAGAAAGCTGACGTAGTCCCCATCTTCCTCCTGGGAGACTTTTGTTATCTCTGTCTCTACACCATAATCATCTAAAAGAAGGTAGAGTAAATCCTCGAAATAATCGTAGTAGCCGCATGTGTGACAGAATGAGCCGCTGAAAAAGACCTTGAATCCGCCGTCAAAATGTTCCACGACATTTGCCTCGACCTCGCGGGTCCTTATCCTGTTGAACTCGTGTAGCGCGACATCGAGGGTCCCTTTTAGGTCCGGCATAGAACCGTTCAGTGATTGCGCCTCTTATACCCTACTTAGTTACCTTGCCACAGGGGATTCTCCTGTACCGCTTCCTGATCTCATCCAACGCGAGTCTGTACATATCCTCAGTGAACTGTGGGTCACGCAGGAACGAGAACTGGAGTTCACCCCTCCTGTACTGCTCCCAGCAGGACTTTCTCGGGTTTCTCTGGCACGCACTCTTCACGTTCTTGGAATAACCCACATCGAGAAGGTAGTATTCCTTGCCGTCGCTGCTGATAACCGCGTATAACCCCTCTTCGCCGGGGAACCTCTCCAGACCACTATATGGGCCCTCGAACATGTAACCAGCGATGGACTGGTGGACTCTAAGCTGTGACACCGTGACCACTGTGTAATGAGTCGAATCGTGTCTTGAAAAACCTGTTTATTCTAACCGGTGGACTCCCACTCGTGGCGGAGGATTCCGTAGATTAAGGTGTCCCTGTACTGTCCCCTGATTTTCAGGTTCTCCCTCAGGTGACCTTCCTTGGTCATCCCGTTTTTCTCCATTACCCGGTAGCTGCCGTGGTTTTCGGGGTCGCATTTGGCTAGGACCCTGTGTAAAAGCAGCTCCTCGAAACCGTATCTAATCATCGCGGCGGCGAACTCCGTGCCGAATCCCTTGCCCCAGTATGGCTCATCAATGCAATAACCCAGCTCCGCCCCATCGCTCTTCAGGTCGTGGATGGTCAACCCTCCGCCTCCTATTGGTGTCCCGTCAACTGTAATGGCCAAGTCATAGCTTACACGCGGCTTCAGTACCTGTGATTGTAGTTTGCTCTGAAGAAAATTTCTGGTCTCGGCCTCGGTGTTTGGTCCCCACGCCATGAACTTGACCACGTTGGGGTTTGTAGCATACCTGTGAACCGCCTCAAAATCATCGAGGGTGAACTCGCGTATGAGCAGCCTCTTCGTCTCGATGGTGACCATGGGCTTGAGAATAAGATT
>JABXKY010000220.1 GCA_013619005.1 Candidatus Bathyarchaeota archaeon
ACCCAGTGCCTAGCCATGGAGCTGAAGCTCCACAACATCGTGGTTAACTCCCTTAACGTGAGCGCACCTCCTGGGCTGAGGTTAAAACCCACGGAACTCACCGAAGAGGAGGCCGAGGGCATGCCCGAGGAGGTCAGGGTCAAGTACGCCTCTGTCGAGTCCATGGTCCAGAATTTCACTGATGCCTGGGTTTTCCTTGCACTCCAGAAGGGGGATGGAATCACAGGGCAGAGGTTCAGGACCCGTACACTTGCCGAGGATCTGACTGGGCTCGGGGAGGAGGCCGTGGCCAAGAGGTACCGAGGGAAGCTCCTTGAGGCGGTCTACACCCAGATTGATTTCCCTGATAAGGTGAAGTACCAGACACCTGAGGGCGGCTGGAAGGAGATCAGGTTCACCTGAGCTCTGACCTTATGTAGCTCATCAGTCCCTCGAGGCCGTCATCATTGGCCATGTCAAGGTGTCCCAGATGGATTCCTGATAGGTTTGGGGTCCCCAGACCCAGTTTCTCGGCGAGCTTGAACTGGATCTGATCCTGTGTACTGTGGTCCACGACCCTAACGGTCCTGTATTTCTGCATTAGAGCAGCTGAGACCGCGTCTGATGCCACCATGTTGTTGCTTGCCGTGATGATTCCCGGTGAGACCTCGTCCTCGGGGTCTGTCCTGAGCCCCGTGTTCATCCTGAGGGCGTCGGCGATGACCATGTCAACCTGGTAAGCGAGGTTAATGTCGATCATCTTCTCGTAGAAATTCTTTCCGTCGTGCAGCCAGTCCCGCTCCTCCGCGTCGATGAGCCCGACCCCCAGCTTCAGTGAGCAGGTGAACGTGGCTGAGGTGTGGCTCCTGAGTATTGGTGTGAATATGATTCTCTCCGCCTCGTAGACAGTCCTGGGTATCTTCAGTCCCTTGGGCCACCATTTGGACCCTCTTGGCTTCACTGTGACCCATCCCTCTTCATCGAAGTAGGATACGTTGAGCTCCATCTCCTCGACAATCTTGGTTATCCCGAGGTTTTCCATTGTTGCCCTTGTGGGCAGACCCCTTGCCCTACCCGACATATCTCCGACCACTATCTGATCTGGCTTGATTCCTGATTCAATGAGTAGCTCTGCGATGGTTCTAATGGTCTCGTGGTGTGTATCCCTGGGGTAGGGATCGTCGGTGTTGCAGTTGGGTTTGATGAGTATTTTCCCCTTGACCTTCTCTGTGAGTGGCTCAATGCCCCCTATCTGCTCGATGGCTTTCCGGATTCCATGTGGTCTATCCTCTGTCCTTACAATCGATACCACGTCTTTCCCCATTTTCTTGTAAGGGTCAGCGTGGAAAGTTTTCATCGACATAACTGGTGCAGCGGACGGGTTGCTGGCCATATCCCTGTAGAGTTTCATGGAGTTCTCGGAGGTTACAATCATGGAGAAATGTGGGGTGTGGCGGATGATATGGTTTTCTAGGGATTGACGAAGAAATCAGATGCGTTAACTTCCTTACCTAGCCCCATCTTTTTCACCTTCTCGTAGATGAGGTGGACCACTGCGCCACTCTGAATATGGGTGCCATCACTCTCGAAGATAGTTATATCCTCGGGGGAGTCCCTGCCCGTGATCTTACCGGCTACGACGTGACCTATCCGTCCTTGAATATCGTTCAAGGTGATGGCTCTCGTTTCAAGAGATTTTGCGATCTCCCCGATACTGAAGCATTTGTTACTGTCCACAACAATCCTTGAAGCCCTCCTGAAGACCTCGGTGTCCATCTCGGCCTTCATGGGGCCATCGGCGCCCATTCCGCTGATGTGGGTGCCTTTCTGGAGCCATCTCCCCTTCACAACTGGTTCCTGAGCGTATGTTCCTGTGACAAGAACCTTGGATCTTTCCATCACGTCCTTGACTGAGTCCAGTGCGATGATCTCTGCGTCCACGTACTCGCTCATTATCTCCCTGAAAGAGTCGTCCCTTTTCCGACCCGAGTGGGTGTAGACCTTGTCGAACTTGAGGTCTTCCGCTAGGCAGGCTAGAGAGCCTCTCCCGATTCTCCCCGTGCCTATGATTCCGACTGCCTCTATATCCTTGTTTGCCATGTACTTGGCTCCTATGGCTGCTGCTGCACCGGTTCTATACATGCCCGAGTCCAGTCCTGTTGGTCTGGTACCAAAGGCTCCCCTCGTCCGCTTGATGATCGCCAGTGTCTGCCCTGTCTCGGGGTCCAATATCTGGCTGATGTACTTGTGGAAATCGAAGTGGAACGTATAGCTGATGATGAAGACCTTGGATTCCTCAAGGTATGCCATTCCCTGACCCACGCTGGTGGTTCCGGGAGCGATGTGGGGGAGGTGCTTTCCCTTGATCTGTATCTCAAGGCGGGGGGTCTCCTCAGCAAGATCCTTGCCATCCTGCCTGTACGCGCTCTCCACAACGTCGATAACCTCTCGTGGGGTCAGCTCGATCTGTGCTATGTCGCTTTGGTCTATGAGTAAGACCATTCTTAGACCTCCTCGTACTTGGAGCCATGCCAGAAGACCTCGTCGCTTGGCCTGAACTCGTCAAGGTCTATGAGGTCGATGGCTTTCTGGGCCTCAACCCTCGCCAAGTCCATCACCTCCTGGGCGTCAACGCTGAGCACCTCGCTGTTCTCCATCATTATCTTGCCGTCTATGATGGTAGTGTCAACGTCATGACCATTGGTGTAGAAGCACAGTTGGTGGGGCACGTATGTGGTTGGTGTCAGGTGTGGTCTGTTTAGGTCCACTAGTATGATGTCCGCCTGCTTTCCAGTCTCCAGTGAGCCTGTCAAGTGATCCATCTGCAGCGCCTTTGCTGCGTCGATGGTGACCATTCTCAGTGCTTTTCCACCGGGTAGAACTGCCTGTGTCTCGTACCTGATCCACTGGTGCCACATGGCACGCGAGATATCCTTGAATAGGTCGAAGCTGAACCTTGGAGCTGAGCCGTCCGTGGTTATTGTGCAGTTGGCTCCAGCATCGATTAACTCAACTAAGGGAGCGTATCCATACCATAGGTTTTCACCTGTTGATGGAGCAGATGCGACGCTCGCATTGTTGGCAGCGATAACGTCAACCTCGCTCTGTTTGAGCCCGTTCCCGTGGGCTATGACCACGTCTGGACCGAGGACCTTGTCCACGGTCTCCCTACCAAAGTTTTCGACAGCCCAATCGATGGTGTCACCGAAGATGTGAGAGTGAATCTGGACCTTGTACTTGTCCGCCAGCGCCCTGAACTCCAGTGCCTTCTCCTTCATCACAGGGACGTGCTCGGGCTCGTACTTGTGAGTGTAACGCGTCCACGTGTGACGCCCGAATATGTATGGCGGCGCAAGGGCGACCCTGACCCTTCCATCCGCGCCCATGTGCCACTTCTCGATGATCTCGATGCTGTTCCTCATGGCGTCCTCGTATGTGAAGTCCTTCCGTACCCACTCGCCGTTCTCGAAGAAGCTGCCCTTCCACTCCTGAATGTGGGGGATGTAGATATCAGGTGGACCCACCCCGAGAACGATCTTTGTGCCCACCTTGGCGTAAGCCTCGGCGTTCCTGATGCCGAAAATGGGGCTGTCTGTCCTCGCCGGTGTGGAGCCCACGATTGATGCCCCGGTGGTTACCCCGAACCTGAGCCTCTCCAGCGCTGCTAGCTGTGCCTCGGCGTACCACCACTTGTCGGTCGTGGCATGCCAGTATAGCTTGCCAGCCGGCCAACCGTGCCTTGGATGGTGGAACCCGCCGATCAACCCGTGCCCAGAGTGACCATAGGTGTCGATGAGCCCGGGCATTATCGCCTTCCGTTTGGCGTTTATCACTTTCTCTGAGCTGTAATTCTTCTCAAGTGACGCGGTTTTACCCACCGCTACAATCTTACCTTCGTTGACTGCGATGGCGCCATCATCGTATATGGTGCCCTTCATATCCATTGTGAGGAGCGTACCCCCCTTGATCAGAATATCGACCTTATCCTTCATCAGTCAAAACCTTGGACTGATTGGGGTCAACACGTATTTATTACCAATCAAAGAGAGGCGTTACTCAGTTAGCTTCTTCACGTGTGCAAGGATGTCCTCGTGGACGTCCTCGATAGACTGCAACGCGTCAACTACCACCAATTCACCCGTCTCAGCGTACCTTATGTACTCTGCCCTGACTTTTTTCAGGTACTCTTTCTTCTCAAAGACGGTTTTGGCTCGGTCAGAGACCCTTTCAAGGCTCTTGTCAGGGTCGATGTCCAGCAGGATAACTAAGTCTGGTACCAGCGCGTGCTTGTTGAGGCTCTGCATCCATTCAACATCGACTCCGGCTGCTCCCTGGTAGGCGAGGCTGCTGTGCTTGTACCGGTCACTGATGACTACTTTTCCTTTCACTAGGGATTCCTTGATGACCTTTCCGTGTTCAATTCTGTCGGCGGCGAACAGCAGGGCCTCCGTCTCCGGGTCAAACGACCTGCTCTTGGAATTCATGTAATCCCAGAGGAGAGACCCTATAACCGCATGTGTGGGCTCCATATGCCGCTCCACCTCGTAGCCTTTAGAGTCAAAGAAGTCGGATAACATCTGTATCTGGGTTGATTTGCCCCCTCCGTCGATTCCCTCGAAGACTATGAAAAGGCCTTTCATCGCCAAGGTAAAAGCGGGTGGGGATAAATGGCTTTTGACCTAGAGCTGGAATAGCTCGCGGTCGTATGTGGTGAGGCTCTCGGCCTTCCCGTTCTTGATGAGGATCATGTCCTCGACGCGGAGGTAGTACTCACCCTTGTGCCACAGCTTGGGCTCGATGCAGAACACCATGCCGTCCACAAGCTCCTGTTTCTGGTCAGGTCTTAGCCACGGGTCCTCGTGGACCTCTACTCCAATCTGGTGTCCTACCATCCTCTGAGGCAGCCTTTCCCTGAGCCTGCCACCGTATCCCTCACGGTCGCAGACTATCTCAATGTGGTCGAATATCTGGTCAGTTCTCTGGACCTCGCCGCCCATCTCGTCGATGGTCTCCACCACGGCGGTCATCAACGCGGGATAGGCCTTCTCGATGTGCTCATCTGGCTCACCTAGGTAAAAGCTCCTGCCCCAGTCGCTGCAGTAACCATCCATGACGAACCCGATGTCAAAGGCAATAGCCGTACTGGGCTCAAGCGGCTGGTCCGGCTCATAGTTGAACACTCCCACGGGCTCACTGCCTGATTTGCAGAACCCCCCTGTGGTGGGGAAACTTACATCGGTGGCTCCCCGGAGCCTCCCGAGGTTCCTGATCTTGCTGGTGAGCTCGTGCATCGAGATGCCCTCGTCCAGCTCATTGATGACCTGCCCCATGACTTCCTCCGTGAGCTTTGCCACGTTCCTGAGCTTGGTGATCTCTGTGCTGTCCTTGATCATCCTCTGCTTGTCCAGTATCCCCTCTGCGCTCTGGAACTTTGCCTCACTGTTGGCCGCCACGGCCAGAACCAGTGAGCCATACGTGTACTCACCGATGCCGATTTTATTCGCGTCGAAGCCACCCATGATCTCCTTGACAGTGGGTCTCATGTCCTCGAAGAACCCCAGCGGTCTGCTATCGCTGATCCAGCTGTCCTTGACCTTGCCCGTGTTGCCCATCCCTACCATCACGACGGGCTCACCCTCTATGGGCACGAACACGCTGTCGGCGGGGTAGTTCAGATCCCTGCCGCTCCTCCAGTTCACGTTGATTCCCGTGAGGTACTGGAAGTCGGGGCTCGCCCCGAGGACCACGAGGTCCAGTTTCCTCTCTTCCATATCAGCTTGGAGAGTCTCCAGCCTCTTTTGATAATCAGTCATGGGTATAGTTTCATGTGAAAGCGATAAAGCATTTCCCCCCTCTCTCGATATCACCCTAAACCTGTGGCCAGTATCAATGGTTCGGACGCCTTATCTACGGGATACTCAGGGACGAGCAGCATTAACCATCAATTTTTAGATAACGAGACCAACATTCCATGTATGCAGCGCTGGGAGATCAAGGACCCCGTACACGGCTACATCGAGGTGACCCCCACAGAGAGGGCGATAATCGATACGCCCCAGTTCCAGAGGCTCAGACGGGTAAAGCAGTTATCAGCCGCCCATCTCACCTACCCC
>JABXKY010000306.1 GCA_013619005.1 Candidatus Bathyarchaeota archaeon
CACGAGTTCCAGGTGCTCGCAGCCCAGGGATGGGCGGTGATGTACATCAACCCCTGGGGAAGCGGGGGCTACTACGAGGCTTTCCAAGCTGGGTTACCGGGAAACTACCATGAGCAGGACTATGACGACCTCATGAAGTCCGTTGATGTGGTCATAGAGGCGAACCCGTGGGTGGACGCTGATAAACTAGGCGTCACCGGCGGCAGCTACGGCGGGGTCATGACCAACTGGATCATCACCCAGACAACCAGGTTCGCAGCGGCGGTTACCCTCAGGAGCATATCCAACTGGATGAGCTTCTACGGGGTCAGCGACATTGGGTGGACCTTCGGCAAGACCGAGTTGGGGGGCGACTGGTGGGACATGCTTGACACGTTCATGGAGAAGAGCCCCATAACCCACGTCAAGAAAGTGACGACGCCCACCTTGATCATCCACAGCGAGGAGGACTACCGTTGCCCCATTGAGCAGGGAGAGCAGCTGTTCGTGGCGCTGAAGGTGCTGGGCGTGGAGACCGAGTTCATCAGGTTCCCGGGTGAGAGTCATGAGCTCAGCAGGTCGGGCAAGCCAAAGCACAGGGCGGAGCGGCTTGAGCATATGGTCCGCTGGTTCAAGAAGTACCTTGGCTAGCTCTTTTCCCCATTCTTTTCGGGTTTCTCCGTCTCCTCAAGCTCCTCTGGGTCTATTCCCTCATCGATAAAGGGAACCACGGGGTGAATCTGCTGTCTAGCGAGACCCGGAGCCACAACCGAGGTGAATACTATTGAGATCAGGACAATGGGAACCACGAGGTTTGTGAACATCTCGGAGCCGGGGAAGAAAATAGAGTCTGGATCGTATTTTGTTACGAGCTGGCTCAGGACAAGGCTGCCCGCGCCCTGGATGAAGAAGTAGCGCGTGTATATGACCTGTTCGTCGGGGAAGCCCTGAATTTTACCGACCACGGTGGCGGTAATGAACCTGACAGCGATAATCAGGGAGGTCAGGAAGCCGCCCACCGCGATGGACGCGGGGTTAAGCTTCACGATGAGGCCCAGGTACACGAAGAACAGGGCCTTCATGAGGAACGTGATCTCGTCGTGGTACTCCCTGATCTTGCGCCTGTCAATCCTGGACCGCTTGTTCATTTTAAGGGACCTGGTGACAAAGGCGTAGTTCATGAGGACGACCCCGAACAGGAAGGCCGAGATGGGGCCACCGCCCCCGCCGCTGACTATCTCGGCGAACACATAAATGGGGAAAAGGGCGGCGATTGTGAGCATATAGTTCAGCGGCCTGTCCCTCAGCCTGCTGATGAACTCACCCCAAGTGAGGCCCGCACCAACGCCTATCAACGTCGACGTTATGAGGGCGAAGAGGATGTCCCTGACGGCCAGTTGTGGCCCAGCACCCGTGATGGTGACCATTTTGATGATGGTGACGACGCCCACAACTTTAATGGGATCGGCGAAGGTGGACTCCAGTTGCAGGAATGATCCTGACACACCCATCTCCTTTGACTCGTTTCCGAGACTGTTGATGAGCCCAGTGATGGATACGCCGTCTATGCCACCCACCATGGCTCCTAGGAGGAGCCCGTTTACAAAGTTGAAATACTCAGGGAGAATTGTGCTCAGAGCGATGCCTACGGTAATAGATGTGGCCAGAAAGCTCACCATGGCCATGTTAAAGGCCCTGGCTGCGTTCCCAAGCAGGTGCTGAATGTTGAAGTTTAGTCCTGTGTTGAACGCGAAAAGCGCCACGGTCACGAGGAGCATGAGGTCGAATATATCCAGGAACAGCGTCGCATCGAAGAAACGTAGTATGGGCCCCAGTATCATCCCGAAAACCAGGAGCCAGACGATATCCGGGACCCTTGTCCTATTGTAGAATATCCCGCTGATGTAAGTAAGGAACAGAGTGGATGATATGAGAAGCAAAACTCGTTCGGCGTCCATCAAATTGCTTACCTTATCCCTGAGTTAGCGATTAATCCTATGACTGATCAGTTCTGTTTCATTGTCTACAAGGATAAAAAGACTTCTCAAAAGATGTTACATACGTCAATTATCAGTATTAACCTACACTTAAAGAGTTGATAATCAAAAGGGTAAGGTTTATCCAGACGTTGTTTACAAATTTGGATTAATTGGAGTATAGTTATTTCCGTTTTACCACCATTATAAAAAGATGAAGGTTTAAATAGTATGACCCTCTTGTTTCAGCCCGTTGGTGACTAAGAAATGACATTAACTATTGATACCGCAAATGACGGACTTGCGATGGTCCTAAAGGACTACCAAGAAGTAGCTCTATATTACCTATGGCGCATCGACGGAAAAGGCGCATCAAGCCGCGACGTATGGATGCAGGTAAATGACGACCTAGCCGGAAAGCGAACCATAAGCCGAGCATCGATCATCAACTTCCTTAACTCCATGGTAGACGAGGGTGTGCTAAACTACACGGAGATTACAGGGAAGGGTGGACACAGGCGTATCTACTCAGCCAAGTACAACGAGGCCGAGTTCAAGGAATACGTTGCAAAAGTGGTCCTAAAGAACCTGCTCCGAGACTTCCCCGACGAGACCCGAAAAGTCCTGTCAGAAGTCAAGTAAACATATCTTTTTTAATTTATTTTTTATTCCAATCAAGATCTGCTAGTTGTTTTATACCATAAACTGGACGTAGATACTGTGAGCCCATTTTGGCAAATTTAACAGAGGCAAAGAAGACGGCGTTCAAGTGGATAGACGACAACGCCGAGAGAATCTCAGATTTCCACAGCCGGATATGGAACTACGCCGAGTCCAGCTTCCGCGAATACAGGTCAGCAAAGGCGCTTGTGAAGTTCCACAGGGAGGAGGGTTTCAAGGTAGAGCACGGTGTTGCGGGTATGCCGACCGCGTACATCGCATCGTGGGGTGACGGTAGACCCGTTCTCTCGACGTACACGGAGTATGATGCAACACCATCGGCGGCCCAAGACCTTGTGCCCTACAAGTCAGCGGCCAACCCATACAAGGCGGGGCACTCTGACCCCCACAGCGCCCTAGGAGTGGCGGCTCTATCGGCCTCGGTGGCGTTGAAGCACGCCATGGAGAAACATGGCATTGAAGGGACTATCAAGGTCTTTGGAACACCGGCCGAGAAGGTGTGCGCCAAGAGCTGGTTCGCCGCCAAGGGCTGCTTCAAGGGACTTGACGCCATGGTGGGGTGGCACCCCAGGGCCTACACGACGGTCCAGTACGAGACCCAGTGGGGCAGCTACTGGAACGTGGCCTTCATTTTTGAGTGTGATGAGCCCGAGAAATGGATGGCGTACGCCGAGGACCTCCCGAGAAACGCACGTGCTCCGGGCGCTCTTGACGCCGTTGCCATGATGTTCACCACGACCAAGTACACTAAGGAGGCGATGCTGCCCAGGACCGGTCTCTGGACCATCAACGAGGCAATAATGGCGGCGGGACAGGCAACCGCGGACAACATATCCCCAAAGATTGGGATAATCCAGTACGCGTTCAGGAGCCCCAGCCTGATACAGCAGAACCAGATCGCCAAGATACTAATAAACAACGCCGAGAGCGTCGCCAGGATTACAGGCACGAAGCTCACCGTGCGCTGGGTCACAAAGCAGAGGACGGGCCTCTTCAACAAGGCGCTGGCGGACCTCTCCTATGAGAACCTGGAGCTCATCGGTGCACCCAAGTTCACGGACGGCGATAAGGAGATCGCCAACGAGCTGTTGAGGAACATGGGGTACCCCGAGCAGGAGGAACCATACAACGAGGAGCTGACCACCCCGCAGGAATGGGAACGGATGTGGAGGAGCGGCATCCCGAGTCACCAGAAAAAGCATGGGAGCGACGACTACGTTGAGTTCCAGTGGCACTGCCCCGGCGTCTGGATACAGGTCTACAGGCCCCAGATCAGGGTCCCAGGTGTGAGGCTGCCAAGGTGGCCCCACTTCTACCTGGGAGGCAAAAAGGGCCCCATCGACAGGACCATCTACACCGCGGCTAAGGCAATCAGCGGCACGTTGATGGACCTTGCGGAGGATCCATTGAAGCTCAAGGCATGCAAGGACGAGTGGGCCGAGAGGATCAAGCACGAGTACGAGGCGCCTCAGCTTGACCCCGAGTGGGATCCCCCAATCGACCTGCCGTGGCCCGAGTACGTGGTCACCGAGAGGGGGCACGACTGGCACATCCCGACGCCGGGGAGGAAGTAACTCCCCCAGTCCCCCATTAATTTTAAACATGTGAAAGGAGGGAGATTCTACATGGTGTCGCCCCCCTACGACGAGGTGAAGGAAATAGTCGAGTTCAGGCTCAACCAGACACATGAGTTGCTGGAGGAGTTCGAATATGATCTCCACAAGTGCAACCCTGAGGAATTTTATGCTTTCCTGCTGGGAGACAAGATCGCCAACAAGAGGGTTACAGTCAGGGACATACTGGGCAGCGAGTACCTGATGCTCCATGTCGCGGTGGAGATAAGCGAATTCATCAAGATGGGCATCGAGATAGGGGAAAAGACGGTCTCAGGTAACCCGCCTGAGAAGGTTTACGAGGCCCACCTGAAGGCAGCCGATTACGAGATGGGCTACGCGTTGCTGCTTGAGGACTACTACTGGATGAAGCACAGGCTCGGCTACCTGGTCAGGATGATCGAGGGCGACGAGGGCCTGCCGGAGGCGCTGAAGGCTGCCGCGATCCAGATTTATGACAGCTTCAAGCCCTACAAGGATTATTAGGCACTGTTCTAAGGCTTTGAACGCCTGTTCTATTTGATGGGTATATATCCCTCGCGTCTCATTGGGGGATTGAACAAAAATGAATAAGAATCAACAAGCGTTCGCGGTATCCGCTATCTGCCTTAGCATCATACTGGCAGGGGCCATCATCGCGTACAGACCAGGCGCAGTCGAGATGGACGCTGGACTCCCAGCAGGTTTCCGCTACCCCAGCGGGGTAGGTGTAAGCCAGGGAATACCGGCACTTTACACCTCACCCACATCAACCCTCGTCTCTGAGGAGGCCACACAGAAGACCATCAGTCTGACGGGAGCTGGAACGGCATCGGCGACAGCTGATGAGGCCACCATCAGGATGGGCGTCGAGGTGACGAAGGACAGCGCGGCTGAGGCTATCTCAGACAACGCGGAATCAATGGCAGAGGTCATTGATGCGCTGCTGCTTCAAGGCATAAGCGAGGACGATATCCAGACAACAAGTTACAGCGTCTACCCCCAGTACGACTGGACTGAGGATGGAAGGGTCCTCCTTGGATACACGGTCACCAATATGGTACAGGTCACGGTCAAGGACCTTGACATTGTAGGCGACGTCATCGATGCAGCGGGCAGCGCAGGCGCCAACAGGATGGACGGCATCAGCTTTGGCTTGAGCGATGCGAAGATGCAGGAGCTCAAGAACACGGCATACATACTAGCGCTGGGCGACGCCACTGACAAGGCGGAGCTGATCGCGGAGACCCTCGGACTGACCATCAGCGGCGTCCAGAGCGTCACCGAGAACAGCTACGTTCCCGCAAGGACCTACGTTGAGACCGCGGAGATGGGAGGCGATATGGCAATGTCAAGGGCACCCACACCCATCATCAGCGGCGACCTGAGCGTATCAGTGAACGTACACATAGTGTTCCTGTTCCAGTAGGCGCGGGAATCCCCCCCCCCTTTCTCTATCTTTTCTATACGTCTTTTACATCAACGAACAACGGTTTTGAGCTCACGTCAGGCAACTCTTTGCCGGAAATTGATTTCATGTACCATATGAAGCTCCCCTCACCGTACCTGTAACCCGACAAGACCTCCTTGATTGGGCTATCCGCGGCCAAGGGCAGGCTAATCATGCCGACGTTCCTCTTGTACGCCAAGTTCAGCAGGTAGCCCACGAGCTGGCTTGCTGCATCTGGGTCCCTGTAGCCGAGGGGCGTGAGGTACCAGTTGGACATCTGCTCACCGACGCCCGACATTTTCGGCATCGCAGTGAGTAGCCCCATGACCTTTGTCATTAGCCTCATCATCTTCCACCTGTTGTTGAACTTTAGCAACGTGAACTTCATCACCTTGTCATAGTCCCATA
>JABXKY010000117.1 GCA_013619005.1 Candidatus Bathyarchaeota archaeon
CGTATAATCATGAAACAAGGAATAATAAATAGGTTTGGGGTGAAATTTGTGGCGCAGGGAATGGGATTCGAACCCATGGTCCCGTAAGGGAACCAGTTTTCAAGACTGGCGCCGTAGGCCACTTGGCTACCCCTGCACTAGGCAACAATGAAAGCCGCCCCCATCTAAAACCTTATCGATTCAGAAAACCCTCAAGGCTCACCTGGTTCCGCAGCGCCGAGACAACCACTTCAACCCGGGGCTCACCGGTGATGATGTACCGCTTCACCGCGCTCTTCACCACCACCTGCTTGTCATCCATATAGGCTACCTCGTTCAAGCCGTCAAGAAACGCCTTCTCAAGGTTATCCAGGTCCGGCGTCGTCATCACGTAGTTGTCCTTCTTCCTGCTCTTAGGCCTCTTCATAAAGAAAGCCAGGCTCAGCGCCACAGGGCCGTTGAAGGGCTCAGGGAAATGCCTCGAGGCCTCCGCCTTCACCACCTTCTCCCACGCCACCACCTTCTTGGGCGTAAAACTCCAGGTCCTGCCCCCCTTCCTCACGGTCCTGGCCCTGGCCTTGGGAACAGGGTCCCCCACAACGGTGAAGCTAACCCTCATACCCCGCAATACCCGCCCACACGCTAAGAGTCTTGTCCCACCGTACACGTATTGTCTAAGCACTAAGGCAGTCTGAACAGCATCTCGGCGTTCCTAGTCGTCACCCTGGAAACCTCACTTGGATCCATCTCCTTGAGCTCCGCGAGGGCATCCACCACCAGTTTAATGTCCACGGGAGTGCTCCTCCGGCCCAAGTTCCTCAGGTAAACCGGGCTGTCCGTCTCCACCAAGACCCGCTCAATGGGGGTCTCCTCCATGACGGCCATTGCACCCTTGCTGTACGCGACGCTGGGGGTTGCTGAGACATAGAAGCCCGCGTCCAATATGCCCCTCAAGGTATTGATCGGCCCGTCGTACCAGTGGAACACTCCCTCAACACCGGCCCCAGTGGCCAACTCCAGCGAGTCCCTGTACGCAGACCTGCTATGGATAGAAACAGGAAGATCATACTCGGATGCAACGTTAAGGAAACGGGAGAAGACTTCCCTCATCCTAGCACGCACGTCCTTGGGCTTTGCGAACGGGTACGCGTAATCAAGACCTATCTCGCCTACAGCGACGCACCCATCCAGGTTCTCCCTGAGATAAGCGACTGTGGCATCGATATCCTCCTTCAATACCTCGGATGGATGCACCCCCAAGGCAGGGTAAAGGTAATCGGGATACTTCCGGGCTAGCTGCTTAGCCACCTTGCTTGATTCAAGGCTGCCTCCTACACAGATTACGGCATCAACGCCCGAGTCCCTTGAACGCTGAACAACCGCACCGGGATCATCAAAGCTCTCCATGTGCACATGGGAGTCAATGAGACGCCTCATTGCTTTAACCGTCTATCTTCTCGATGCTGATAATGACGGTCGCAACATTCCGCGACCTGCTCTGATAAGTAATTCTGTAGGTGGCGTCAAGTTCAATTTCATGGCTTCCAGGCAGTTTGATTTTGCCTTCACCATAACTCAAGATAAATGTGATACCTCCTTCGCTCTCCCAAACATCGAAAACCTTGCCCTCCCAGACATGGATTGGTGGGTTGAGGTAGATAAAAGCCGATGAGATGAAGACAACGCCGACAAGAACAAGACCAGCTATCAACGCGATGCGCTCTTTCCCATCCATCTCACTGAGGTTCATATATCACATTTCCACCTCGCCGCATTATTAAATTCACCGATAAGACGACTAGATGAAGTTTATCAGAATAAAACTGAGAACAGCCACCACAGCTTGAAGTCCAATAAGAATTATCGTTACCTGAGGCTCAGTGAAATCCCCCATATTCATCACAAGATGAGTCAGCCCCCGGATCTTGTTATCTCTAGGTTTGACGGTTCCATTAGCCTGCAGTTCACCATAGCTCTCCGCCTCGAACCGGGAGGCGGCTTTAAGGAAAGCCTCAACGATATACGGCGCGAAACAGAGGATAGCGAACTTCTCCATGTTCCCTATGATTGCTACGCTGGAGTAAACTGCCCCAATAGTGTAGTTTAAGTCCCCCGGGAAAACATCGGCGGGATACCAGTTATATCGCAGGAACCCGAGTAGAGCGAAGGAAAAGCATAACGCGATCATTGCGGCGTTAAACTGGCCTTGCTGGTACGCATATAATCCGATCGCAAGATGGAGAACATAGCCCATCCCGGCTTCCAACCCGTTAAAGCCGGCGAGAAAGTTGGTGGCGTTACTGCAGCATAAAACCGCGACGGGGACAAGTAACAGTGGGTACAATAACCCGAACTCAACCCTTCCAACAAACGGGATGCTCATATGACTAACTCCTGCGTTTACGGCCATCAATGGAACGGCAGCTGGTAATGGAATAAAGAAGTAGAGCCACCGAGGGATCCCGATTTTCTTGAATTTTTCGAACTCACCCTCACCCTCCCTCTCCTTTGAAAGGGCTGTTAGGGTATCAAACATCCCGATCAATGTGATGATGAGCACCGTGCTCAGGGTCGCCAGTATATAGACTAATCCATTCAACCTAGGAGGTATGAATATCTCTATCCCAATATAATAGAAAACACCCAGAAGGAACCCCGTAACTACACCGGGGCCTCCCATATCGGCGACTGGTTTTTTTTCCTCTTTCATAATGTCGGTGCCCACAACCCCGATGGACTTCATGAACCGATTAAAGACCGGGACCAGGACGTAAGTAATAGCGAAGCTGAACGAGACCGCGCCGATGAGAGAGTACGGGATGCTGTTCATGATTAGAGAGAATTCCGCCCAGCGGTTTATGAAACTACCCCCAAGGTTTATCCAAAGGGGTTCATCCATAGCCTCGTGAAGCCCCTAATCGTGGATACGTTGGCGTCTGGAAAGGGAACGAGGCTCACAACACTCGATGTAATAGGTGCAGGACCGCGAACCGTGGCGGGAGTCCTTGAGAAACTCGGCATAGATCCCATAATCACGCCCGTTGAAAGGTTCTTAAAAGGGAAAATTGAGGTTCAGAATTATGATGTCATTCTGATCAGCGGCATGACTTCTGACATCCCCGCAATGGGGAAAACTATCAGAAAATGGCGCAAGGAAAACAAGGGTAGCGTGATTATCGGTGGACCAGCAAGCTCGGAGCCTGAAAGAGTGCTGAAAAAGATTGGGGCTGATATCGCGATAACGGGAGAGGGCGAGAAAACTCTCTCCGAGCTCGTTGAGTTGGGCGCACTTCATGGCTCCACAGAGGGACTAGACGAGGTTCTCGGGATTAGCTACAGGGTAAAAAAGAGAGTAACTATCAACCCAATGCGTCCAGTTCAATCAAGAGAGGTGTTTAAAGAATACCAGGCATCAACGGACACCATCAAGGGATATGGGTTGTACAAGTCCGCAAGGGTCTATGTTGAGGCGGTAAGGGGCTGCAGCAACTATCACAGGGCAAGGATAGGCCCAATAGGGGATAGTTGTACGTTCTGTGAGCAGTGCACAGAGTCTGGGCTGAAAGAGAGGTACGATTGCCCAGTGGGTATTCCCCCAGGATGCGGTTACTGCAGCGTCCCGAGCCTGTACGGCCCCCCGAAGAGCAGGCCAATGGAGATAATTATAGATGAGGCACGGAGGTTGTTGGACCTCGGTGTTCATAGGCTGGTCCTCAGTGCCCCGGGTTTCCTGGATTATGGAAGGGAATTGCTCGTTGAGCCGGATCCATTAACGGACCCAAGGAAACCCGAGCCCAACTACGAGGAAGTAGAGGAACTTCTCTCTGGGTTGACGGGACTTCCTCAAATGGAAAAAGGGGTAGCATCGTTAATGATCGAGAACATCAAGGCATCTCTTGTAACTAAGAGGGCAGCCAATGTTCTAGGGAAGTACCTCAATGACACACCGGTTAGCGTGGGCTTCGAGACGGGGTCAGATAGCCACAGTGTACAATTGGGGAGACCGGACACTCCATCAGAGACTCTTATTTCGCTGAGGAGACTCAAGGAAGCGGGGATGAAGCCCTATGTCTACTTCATCCACGGATTACCAGGCCAAAACGAAGAGACGGCCCGCGAGACAGTGGATATGATTTACAAGAGTGCAAAACTTGGTGCCGACAGGGTGATCCTTTATAGGTTCATGAGCCTTCCCGCTTCTACGTTTAGCAGTTACCCCTCAGGACCACCAGCTGTTCACGACCCAAACAGCAAGATCATTTACGATGCGGCCCAGAGAGCAAACCTTGGGAGCAAGGAAGAGCTTATCGGACAGACCATGAAAGTTGTGGTGGCGAACCAGTATAACCGGAACCGCCGGTTCTGGGTTACATACCCTATGCTTCATGGGCCAGTAGTGTTGTTAGAGGGAGTGAATTTCGATCAG
Organism: Candidatus Bathyarchaeota archaeon; assembly: GCA_013619005.1. Lineage (GTDB taxonomy): Archaea > Thermoproteota > Bathyarchaeia > TCS64 > TCS64 > RBG-16-57-9. The sequence goes on from JABXKY010000117.1 coordinate 4,406, forward strand.
GGAGATGTAGTTACTGTGAGAATAACAGATGTTGCTAACGAGAGGATGGTCTACGGTCAACTAGTCTAGTTTGGTTGACTCGAATTAGAAATCCGTAGTACTATCAAATAAGCCGTTATTCGCCATCAAAGATGCATGATACAAATGCCTCGCCTTTTATTGATTCTAAGATGAAAATGTTTTCAACCCTAAGGAAGCGACGTACAACGATGAGGGTTTATCACATATGGGATATTGATCACTTTTTATCTGGCGATTATCGATGAGTGTTAAGATACGGTATAGAAAGCGATGCGTTTTAAAGAGAGCGTATTGAGTAATCTTAGGCGTTTAATATGTCCACTGAAGAGAACGGCGTTGAAACGATGAACCAGGAAGGCCCTGTTTACGAGTGTGTAAAGTGTGCCAGAAGGGTTCCGCATAAGGACCTCCAGAGATATATCAGCTTCAGGTGCCCTTACTGTGGATACAGGATATTCAGGAAGGTGCGTGCGCCCATAGTAAAGAGGGTTAAGGCGAGATAGATATGGCATCAATGGATAAGGCGCATACGCTTGAGGAGAAGAGGGCGGCACTCATCATAAAGTACCGTAACTTAAAAGTTGAGAGCGTTGAGAAGGAGGAGGACAGGCTTGTGTACCACCTTACCAGGGGAGATGAAACGTACCTCATGCATATCCTCTTGGACAAGAAGACCATCGGAATCGCATTTATCAGGGAACTTAGGGATCAGGTTGAGGCAGGGGAAGTTACCGGTGGGATTATCGTTGCTGATGGCAAGTACACTTACAGCGCCAGGAGTAACGCCCCCGAGATGTCAATCGAGCTTGTTCCCAAAAGTCTGCCCACTTTTGACGTATTCGAGCACGCGTATGTTCCGCTCCATGAGATTCTTTCGGATGAGGAGAGGAAGGAGATCAGTGAAAAGTTCCACGCTGAGCCGTTCCAGTTCCCATGGATCAGGAGCACGGACCCCATATCGATTATTCTAGGTGCAAGGCCAGGTAATGTACTGAGGGTCACCCATGACAGCGAGACAGCGGGCAAGTACTTGAGTTACCGCTACGTGGTTTAACCTCTTCTTAATTCTTCAAGAATCACTAATGCCTCGCCGAGGGGCATGTTAAGTCTTTGACTGAGCTGTTCAGGGGTAGTCATAGGGCTCTCGGGTAGTATGTTGTCTCTTGTGTAGCTCAGGTGGGAGCTGTACATTGGCAACGTCTGGGCGGTCTCCACGAGTATATGCCATAACGGGTTGTCCCTGTACCCATCACTCATGGAGAGTTATGGGTTTTGTGTGGGTAAAAGGTTAGCCTTCACGGAGCTTTTCGTACATCTTGTCAAGGGTCCAGCGGAGGCTGCTGTTAAGCTCTCTGAGCCTACGCTCTCCACCATAGTTCGTTATTGATAGCTTGGTGATCCTGTCGCCGTCGGTCTCCACGGTGTACTCAAGTATCTCCTGGGGATCCAGCTTTCCGTCTGATGCTCGCTCTTGGTCGGTGCGTCGCATGTTGTCGAGGACCCGTTCGAGAAGGAAGCTCTGGAAGGGGGGGATATCGGTGGTGAACTGGAATACCTCGGAGGGGGTGAACACGAGCTCCATCTCCTCGACGATGATGGTTCCCAGCTTGGTAC